>JAVJPD010000149.1:0-5410 GCA_040216475.1 Rhodospirillales bacterium | reverse complement strand
TTTTGATCTGGGCGACGTTCGGCATCATCCTCGGCGGCCGCTTGGGATTCGTCGTTTTTTATATGCCGCAATACTATTTCGAGAATCCCTTGGCGATTTTCCAGGTGTGGAAGGGCGGGATGTCGTTTCACGGCGGATTGATCGGAATCATCGTCGCGTCGGTCCTGTTCGTGCGCCGCCGGAAGATTTCCTTTTTGGCGTTCACCGATCTGGTCGCCTGCGCGGGGCCCATCGGTTTGTTTCTGGGGCGCCTGGCGAATTTTGTGAACGGCGAGCTGTTCGGGCGCGTGACGGATGTCCCCTGGGCCATGGTGTTTCCGCACGGCGGCCCGTTGCCGCGCCATCCGAGCCAGCTTTACGAGGCGGTTCTGGAAGGCGTCGTCCTGTTTCTCGTGCTGTTCGTGTTGCGCCAAAAGGAAAGCATCCGGCGGCGGGTCGGCATGCTCTCGGGCGTTTTCCTGATCGGTTACGCCGCCGCGCGGTCGATCGGCGAATTGTTCCGCCAGCCCGATCCCCAGATCGGCCTGCTTCTCGGCGGCACCACGTGGGGGCAATGGCTTTCGCTGCCGATGGCGCTGTTCGGGCTGTATTTGATCCTGCGTGCGCGCAAGCATGCGTAACCCGCGATGCCGAGTCTCGATCATATCCTGCGGGAACGGATAAAACGCGAAGGGCCGCTGACGGTGGCGCAATACATGGCCGCCGCGTTGGGACATCCGCAACACGGCTATTACATGACCCGGGACCCGTTCGGGCGGGCGGGCGATTTCATCACCGCGCCGGAAATCAGCCAGATGTTCGGCGAGCTGCTCGGCCTTTGGGGCGCCGCCGTGTGGCAGGACATGGGTCGGCCCCGATCCGTGCATCTGATCGAACTCGGGCCGGGACGCGGCACGTTGATGGTGGACGCACTGCGGGCTGTGCAACGAACGGTACCGGCTTTTTATCAGGCGCTCGACGTTGCCTTGGTGGAAACCAGTCCGGTTCTCCGGAAACATCAAGAAGCGGCATTGCAGACATGGGCCCCAAATGGGCGGCTAGCATGGCACGAGTCGTTTGACACCGTCGCCGCCGGGCCGGGCATCGTGCTGGCCAATGAATTTTTCGACGCGCTGCCGATTCGGCAATACGTCAAAGACGGGCAAACGTGGCGCGAACGGCGGGTCGGTTTGGATCGAGACGGCGGCTTTTGTTTTAGCGTGTCCGACCCGTTGACGGATATCTCGATGATTCCCGAACGGTTTCGAGGAGGAGATTCGGGGAGTATTTTCGAAACGTGTCCCGAGGGCGAGAAGATCGTCGGGGCGATCTCGCGCCGTTTGGCCGCGCACGGCGGCGTCAGCCTGATCGTCGATTACGGTCACGCCGTGTCGGGTCTGGGCGATACGGTGCAGGCCGTTAAGGGCCAGCGGTATCACGATATATTCGATACGCCGGGTGAGGCGGACTTGACCGCGCATGTCGATTTTCAGGCCTTGGCGGACGCGGCGCGGGGGCAAGGCGCGCAAATCTTCGGCCCCGTCACGCAGCGCGTTTTCCTGGAGCGGATCGGCATTCGGCAGCGATCGGCGGCATTGATGGAGGGTATATCGAACGACCGGCGCGCTGGCATCCAATCCGCGCTTGAACGCTTGATCGGCGAAGGTGAAATGGGCACTTTATTCAAGGTCCTCGCCGTTGCCGCTCCCGGAACGGCCGTGTTGCCCGGATTCGACGATAACGGTACCGCCGGTTCATGATTTCCGCATCCGTTTTGCAGCCGTTCGAGAATATTCGCCACGGGTTTTTCACCCGCCAGGGCGGTGCGAGCGCGGGTGTGTTCGACTCATTGAACTGCGGCTTCGGTTCCGGCGATGCCCCTGCTGCCGTGAAGGCCAATCGGGCCCGTGTGATGGAAGACCTGGCGCTGCCGGAAACGGCGCTCGTCACCGGCTATCAAGCTCATTCCGCCGATGTCGCCGTTGTCGAGGATGTCTGGCGGCCAGACGAGGCTCCCCGGGTTGACGGCATGGTGACCAACGTTCCGGGAATTGCCCTCGGCATTCTGACGGCCGATTGCGCGCCGGTCCTGTTCGTCGAGTCGGAGGCCGGAGTCGTCGCGGCCGCGCACGCCGGTTGGCGCGGGGCAAAGGACGGTGTTTTGGATGCAACCGTCGAGGCCATGGCGGCATTGGGCGCGCGGGCGGAAAACATTACGGCGGCAATCGGTCCCTGCATTCAGCAGGCGTCTTATGAAGTCAGCGAACCGTTCCGCGAAGCATTCATCGAGGACGATGCGGGCAACCGTGCATTTTTTGCCGCCGGCGGCAAAGCGGGACACTGCCAATTCGATCTTCCCGGGTATGTTCGGCATCGTTTGAATGAATGCTCCGTGGGCCGTATCGAATCCTTGGGGCTTGATACGTATGCCGACGCGGCGCGATTTTACAGTTACCGGCGGGCGACGCATCGGGGCGAAAAGCAATACGGCCGCCTCGTATCCGTTATTGCGTTGGGGAAATAGCGGCATGCCTCATATGATCCTTTTTGGCCTTGCGACCCTCGTGGGCTTGATACTGATCGTGATTTTGATGTGATGAGTTTTTTGCGCTGCGCTGCGCCGTTGTTGTGTTTGATCCTATTGGCCTGCGGAACGGCCGACACGTCGAGCACGGGTAATTGGCCGCGTTCGCGCGCGCAAGTGGGCGCCAATCTCGGCGTCAAGGTCGATCTCTTGGAGGGTACGGCGGTGCCGATGGCGCGTCTGCTGGCAAGCTCCGTGGTTGAGAATTTGGAGAAACGCGAGATCCCGGCGACCGCGCAGATGGAATCGCCGAGCCGTTATGTGTTGCGGGGGCGCGCGGAATACGACCCGAGCGTACCGAAGAAACCGTTCGTCGCGTTGATTCATTGGACGCTTTACGGCGACAACAACGAACCCGTGGGAACCTACGTTCAGGGCGTCAAGGGAACGCCGGTCCAGTGGGAATTCGGCGATCCGCGCATCATCCGCCGGATCGGCAACAATGCCGCCAAACCGATCGCGGCCATGATCCGCAACGATACCGATGCGACCCAGGCGGCTCGGCGGACCGGGACGGCCCTGCTGGTCCGCCCCGTGCGCGGCGCATCCGGCGACGGCAACGAGAC
Organism: Rhodospirillales bacterium; assembly: GCA_040216475.1. Classification (GTDB taxonomy): domain Bacteria; phylum Pseudomonadota; class Alphaproteobacteria; order Rhodospirillales; family CALINB01; genus CALINB01. The sequence goes on along the minus strand of JAVJPD010000149.1, from coordinate 2,281 downwards.
GCTCCAGAGCGCGCTCAAGCTCGCCCTGCGGGAGGCGGATTTCAACGTGACCGAGGACCCGCGCCAGGCCGGCTTCGTCCTGAGCGGCCTTGTCCGCGTGAGTCCCCTTGGGAACGGCCAAGACAGGGTTCGAATCAGTTGGAGCATCGGAACCGTGGACGGAGTCGAAATGGGCGTGGCGGTGCAGGAAAACACCGTGCCGGCGGGCAGCCTCTCTGGCGAATGGGGCGGCGTCGCCGGCGCGGTTGCGACGGCGGCGGTGGACGGTCTGGTGCAGATTCTCGAGGGCAGCCGCCGGACGGCCCACACCGATCCTCTCATTCAGCCCCGAATTCCGCCGAATATCCCGCGCATGCCGGGCCGGGCCATCCCGCCGCCGCCCGGTTGACGCCGCCGTTCGGGGCGCCAGGGGCGCCCGCCGGGGGGCCGTCGATAATGCCCTGGGAACACTCGGCATTTCTGCGGCAAAAGCCGTTTACAGGGGTACCCGACGCTGTTACATTCCGCCGCGTCTCGCCCGGAATCTGGTCTTTTGGGCCGGTCATAGGCTTGTCGCCGGACCGTGATGGGCGGGGACTTGCGCCGCTAGGACGACAGATATGAAAATTGTTGCAGGCAACAGTAACCGGCCCCTCGCCGAAGCCATCTCGGCGTATCTCAACTTGCCGTTGACCAAGGCGACGCTTCGGCGCTTCTCCGATATGGAGGTGTTCGTCGAAATTCAGGAAAATGTCCGCGGCGAGGACGTTTTCGTGATCCAGTCGACGTCCTATCCGGCAAACGACAACCTCATGGAACTGCTGGTGTGCCTGGATGCCCTGCGCCGCGGCTCGGCGCGCCGGATCACGGCCGTCATGCCGTATTTCGGCTATGCCCGCCAGGACCGGAAATCGGGTCCGCGCACGCCGATCTCGGCGAAACTGGTCGCCAACCTGATCAGCGTCGCCGGCGCCGACCGGGTGTTGACCCTCGATCTGCACGCCGGACAGATCCAAGGCTTCTTCGATATTCCGGTGGATAACCTTTATGCCGCTCCCGTTTTCACCAAGGACATCCTGGAGCGCTACGACGGCGAGGAACTGGTCGTGGTGTCGCCGGATGTCGGCGGCGTGGTCCGGGCCCGGACCATCGCCCAGCGGATCAATGCCGATCTGGCGATCATCGATAAACGCCGCGAACGTGCCGGCGTTTCGGAAGTGATGAACATCATCGGCGACGTCGGCGGGCGCCGTTGTATCCTTATCGACGATATCGTCGATTCCGCCGGAACGCTCTGCAACGCGTCGGTGGCGTTGATGGATCAAGGCGCCAAGTCGGTCATGGCCTATGTTACCCACGGCGTTCTTTCGGGCGGCGCGGTCGCGCGGGTTTCATCCTCGCCGTTGGAAAAACTGGTTTCGACGGACAGCATCACGGCGACGGAAGCCGTCCGTGTTTCTCATAACATCGAACAATTGACGATCGCGCCGCTGATGGCCGAAGCCATCAGCCGAATCAGCGCCGAATCGTCGGTTTCGAGCTTGTTCGATTAATAAGGACTTTAAAGAAAGCAAGGAAGACCGTGTGGACACCCCTGGAGGCCATGCGGAACGTCAATCAGAGGAGAATGAACAATGCCTGAAGCAGTCGTTTTGCAAGCTGAGGCGCGTGACCGGGCCGGTAAGGGGGCAGCCCGGGCAACGCGTCGGGCCGGACGCGTTCCGGCCGTGATTTACGGTAATAAGCAGACCCCCCTTATGCTTTCGCTCGATCCCGTCGAGCTGCAGCAGCAGCTCAACCGACCCGGGTTTTTCGCCCATATCTTCGAACTGAAGGTCAACGGCGATGCCCATCGCGTGTTGGCGCGCGACGTGCAATTCGATCCGGTGACGGACCGTGCGCTGCATGTCGATTTTATGCGCTTCAGCGCCAATACCCGCATCGAGGTGGCCGTAGCGGTTCACTTCCTCAACGAAGAAGCCTCGCCGGGTCTGAAGACGGGCGGCGTGCTGAATATCGTCCGCCACGAAGTGGAGCTCGATTGTTCGCCCGAAAACATTCCCGAGTTTCTGACCGTCGATCTGACCGGGCTCGAAATCGGCGACAGCGTTCATATCAGCAGCGTGACGTTGCCGGAGGGCGTGCGTCCGACGATTACGGATCGCGACTTTACCGTGGCGACGATCGCCGCGCCGACCGTGATGACCGCCGAGGACGAAGCGGCGGAAGGCGCCGAAGCGGCCGAGGAAGGTGCGGCGGCCGAGAAGAAGGACGAGGGCGAGGAAGGCGAGAAAGCCGACTC
>JAVJPD010000148.1:0-3432 GCA_040216475.1 Rhodospirillales bacterium | reverse complement strand
CGGAAGTATTATAATAAAGCCGTTCTTCTCTTGTTTACTTGGGAACAGTAGAGCGGCCATGGGAAGCGCGAACGGATTACGCCGTTTCTTTCAACGATTCCTCAAAAGCACCCGAGGCGGGGTGGCTGTGTTCCTTGCCATCGCGGCGGTGCCGCTGATCGGCTTCATCGGCATCAGCACCGACACCGCGCGCGCCTGGGTGGTGAAATCCCGCCTGTCGTCGGCCATCGACGCCGCCGCCCTGGCCGGCGGGCGCGCGTTCTTCGACGCCGACCGCAATCAGGTCGTCACCATGTTCTTCAACGCGAACTTCCCGGCGGGCTACATGGGCGCGAGTCTCTCGGGCCCGGCGATCAGCGCCAACGAGGAAACCGAGCAACTGCAGCTTTCGGCCAGCGCGACGATTCAGACCGCGTTCATGCATTTCTTCGGCCACAGCCAGATCACGGTGACGGCGGCCGCCGAGGTGACGCGCCAGCAGGTCGCGCTCGACGTGGTGCTGTCGATCGACATGTCGGGCTCCATGGGCTCCTCGGCGCCGGGCGGCGGCACCCGCATCGAGGCCGCGCGTAACGCCGCCAACACGCTGGTGAATATTCTGTTCGGCCCGGACACCACGAAAGAATTCCTCAACATCGGCCTGGTGCCCTGGAACAGCAAGACGAACATCACCGTCACCGGCACGACGTTCGATCCGGCGCTGACGACCACGCAAGCGGTGCCCGCGTTCAACAATCCGGAAAGCCCCTCGCCCAACCCGGCAAGCCCGCCGCCGCCGGTGCCGCAGACCCAGGTGTTTTTCGCCAACAACTCGCCGGTGCCGCTTCTCGAAGCGCCGCCCGCCGATTGGAAAGGCTGCGTCTACACCCGCTACAAGAACGACGGCGATCCGAACAACGACGCCGACGTGCTCAAGGGCCCGATCACGCTGATCAACGGCGAGTGGGCCGGCTGGCAGCCGATCGGCCCCGAGGGCGAGCCGGTTTCCGGTTGGCAGCGCTGCGCGCTTTCGGTCAACAACAACGAGTGCACGCCCTGCCTCGGCCACGGCATCACGCCGCTGACCAATCAGAAGCAGCCCATTACCGACGGCATCAACGCGCTCCAGAGCCCCGGGGGCAACACCAACATCCCGCAAGGATTGGGCTGGGCCTGGCGGGTGCTGAAGCCCGAGGCGCCGTTCACCGAGGCGATCCTGAATCCGCCCTATAAGCGCAAGCAGGCCATCGTGCTGCTGTCCGACGGCGAGAACGTTCCCGGCTCGGGCGACGGCTACAAGGCGACCTGGGGCACCGGCGGCTTCGCGCAGACCCAGATGAACAACCGCCTCGTCACCCTCGCCAACAACATCAAGGCCGACGGCGTGATCGTCTACGTGATCCAGTTCGCCAACAGCGGCACCGAATTGCAGAACCTGCTCAAGCAGGTCGCCAGCGGGCCGGCGGCGCCCTACTACCACTTCGCCCCCGACGCGGCGACGCTGCAGGGCGTGTTCACCGAAATCGCCAACCATCTGTCGGAATTGAGATTGTCCAAGTAGCGGTCATGAAACACCGAACCGGCCTCACGGCTTCAGGGAAGCCACCAACGGATAAGAACGGGAAAGGAGACTTCACGATGAATTACCGGCATCCGAATACGACGAAGGAGAGTCCCGGCGCGGAAGCCTCGGCGGTGAAACCCCCGCGCGAACTTTCGAACAAGCCGACCGCGAAGCCCAAGACGGCGCAAAAGCCCAGGCCCGCGATGAAGCCGCGGGTGCTGGAGCGCGAAAAGGCCGCCGGCGATTTCGATCTGGCGAAATGCATGGCCTACGCGCGCCAGCACCACGGCAAGTCCTATCTCGGCCAGGTGATCGAGATGGCGAAGCTCGCCTTCGCGCCGATGAAGCTGACGCCGGAGGAGTACTACGCCTACCGCCTCTACGACGACAAACAGTTCACCGAAACCGAGAAGTACGCCTTCATCGGCCTGCGCGCGCAGACCGCGATCCACACCCGCACCAACGATATCGGCTGGTGGGGGATCGCCCACGACAAGCTGACGTTCGACGCCGCCCTGCGCGGCCTCGGCCTGCCGCGCGCGCAGATCCACGCGATCTATCACCCGGACCGGATGCATGGCAGGGTACCGGTGATCCGCCACAACGAGGACCTCGCGGCCTACCTGCGCGAGGAGATGCCTTACCCGTTCTTCGCCAAGCCGGTGATGGGCATGCACAGCGTCGGCGTCGCCAAGGTCGTCGGTATCGACCGCAGCGCGGACGAGCTCATCATCGCCAACGCGCCGCCCGCCAAGGTGCAGGCGTTCGCCGACGAGGTCGTCGCCTACGGCACCGCCGGGTACCTGTTCCAAGAATGTTTGAAGCCGCACGTGATGATCGAGGAGATGTGCGGCCCGCGGCTTTCGACGGCGCGCGTGCTCATCGCGCTGACCGATCAGGGCCCGGTGATCCTGCGCTCGATGTGGAAGATTCCGGCCGGATGCAACGTCGCCGACAACTTCTGGCGCAGCGGTAACATCCTCGCCGCCGTCGATGCGGAAACCGGCAAGGTCGAGCGCGCCGTCCAGGGCACGGGGCCCGATCAGCGCTGGGTCGAACGCCACCCGGACACCGAAGAATTGATCTACGGCGCCGTTCTGCCGGACTGGGAAAACCTGAAGCTGACCGCCATCGCCGGCGCGCTCGCGTTCCCGCAGTTGCGCCTGCAGGCGTGGGACGTCGCCATGACCGAGCGCGGCCCGGTGCTGCTCGAACTCAACGTCGGCGGCGACTTCAACCTGCCTCAGGTCGCGACCGGCCGGCCGATGATGGACAAGCACTTCGTCGCGTTTCTGGAAAGCTGTTGAGAAAGGGAACGCTGGTGGCGCGGTCTTTTAGTTCTCCCGCACGTGCAACAGGCCGGTTTTCTTCTTCAGAAACCGGAGCACGAAGAACCACGCCGCGCCGGCCAGCAGCACCACGAACCACGCATTGTCGTCGGCGAACCAGTCGGCGACGGATTCACGCTCGAACACGATATCCAGCACCCCTTCGATGACGAAGAAGCTCGCCGCGACCGCGAGGACGCCGTTGTATTCCCGGCGCAGCACGCGCTTGAAGGAAAACCGCGTCTCCGGCGGTATCCACAACGCAAACGTCGGCAAGAACGCCGGCGTCCGTTCGGCCCACGTGAGATACGCCGCGCCGAACGTCTTGGACAGGAATGCTTCCTCGGCAGCGATGACACGCTCGATGTAGAGCCAATACAATAGCGTTACGATCACCGGCAACCACCACACCATCAGCGACAGCACGATACCGATGATGGCGAGGTAATTGCCGAGATAAAGCGGGTTGCGCATGATCGAATACAAGCCGGTGGTGTTGAGCACGTCGGCGCGTTGATAACGGGTGTTGCGCCCCGAGGTGCCCGTCGGCGCGTAGCCGAC
>JAVJPD010000147.1:0-7236 GCA_040216475.1 Rhodospirillales bacterium | reverse complement strand
GGCCGGGGGCCGGCTTTTTTTATGCCCAACGGTTTCCCGATGTTTCCCGAAACAGGGGTGTGACGGCCGTCATAGGGCGGGCCGGGCGGATTTCCTATGGTCGGGGGGAAGGGAAACGGTATGGCGATTACGCAAATTCTCTCCACGGCGGTTTCGGGCCTGACAACCAACGCGGCACGCGTCGGCGCGGTGGCCGAGAACGTCGTCAACGTCAATACGCCGGGCTACAAGTCCAAGGATATCCGCTCCTCAAGCGTGGCGACGAAACAGCCGCCGGAAAATCCCGTCTATGCGCCGGCCGGCATCCGGAGCGTGGTGATCGAGGAAGACGCCCCGACCGAGCTCGCGACGCAATTCACCCGCCTCATTCAGTCCCGGGCCGCGTTTTCGGCCAGTGCCGAGCTTTTGCGCACGGCGGACGAACTGCAAAAAGAAACCGTCAACCTCAAGGCCTGATCATCTTTCGGCCATCAGCCGAAACCTGCCGCAATTTTAAGATTTTATACACCGTTGGCGTGTTGCTATGGGCCGTGGGTAATACGTGGTTTTGTGGTTATGCATTGAAATTCGGCGCGTCCGGGCCTTTAATGGTCGAACGGGCCCGCGGGTTTCGGTGAAATTCAGGGAGCAAAGATGCGTTCGGCGGTCGATTCCACCTTTGACGTCGTTTTCTGGCTGGCCGATACGGCCTTGAACAGCAACGAATATTTGCAGCCGCAAAAACTTCAGCGGTTGTTGTTCCTGTGCCAGGCTTATTTCGCGGTCGTCCATAACGGCCGCAAGCTCATGCCGGCGGTGTTCGTCGCCGACGAGATGGGCCCCATCGAGCCGAACGTCTACCGGGCACTGTCGCGCGGCCGTCCCGACATGGACGTCGATCTGTTTCTCGACCCCGATATCGAATCGTTTCTCGACAGCATCTGGCGCCGGTTCGGCCATTATTCCGCCGAGCGGCTGACTCAGATGACCAAGGAGACGATGGCCTACAAGCAGGCCCGCCGCGGCGGCCTGCGCAGCGAAATTTCTCTCGAGGCGATGGTGCATTCCTTCGTGCGCGCGCAGGATACGCCGTCGGTCGATCAGGTCGTGAAACCGAAGATCATGCGTTCGCAAACCGGCAAGCCGGTCGCCGTGCAGGCGTGGAACCCCGCTACCATGGCGAAGAAGAAATAACGCCGCCGTTTCCGGTTCGTTTATTTAGATAAAATTCAGCACCAGGAAGACGATCAGCAACAGGATCACCCACGTCACCATGTTGCCGGCGTGGGTGGCGCGCGCCATCACGCCCTCGGGGCCGTGGTGGCGGAAGATCATGCCGACGAGGCGTTGAATCTGCCCGAGAAAGGCTTGCCGGATGTTTCGGTCGACGGAGCCAACGATGCCGCCGAGCCTGCGAATGATGGCGGGTAACATTCGACGATAAATCCAGTCGGTATCAATGCTGATTTTGCTCTCGCCGCCGACATGCTTGAGCAGCACGAAGAAGCCGAGGCCGGTGAACAGCAGGAGTTGCAGTTCCCAGAGGATGTGGTCCGCAGTATAGGCATTGTAGTCTACAGGGGCGGGTAGCATCGAATACAGCCACTGCGGGTAGACGCCGATAAAGATGCAAAGGAACGCCGCCAATCCCATCGCGACCAGCATGTTGAGCGGCGCTTCCTTCGGGCGGAGCCCTGAATCCTTTCCGAGGAAGGTAAAGTAAGGAAGCTTCAATCCGGTATGAAGGAACGTGCCGGCCGATGCCAGAGTGAGCATGAGCCAGATTACCATTCGATAATCCTGTGCGGCGGCCTCGACCACCATCGTCTTGCTGACAAAGCCGCTGAATAGCGGGAACGCAGAGATCGAGAAGGCGCCAATCATGTAGAGTAGGAAGGTGATAGGCATCCAACGGTAGATTCCCCCGAGTTCCGTCAATTTGCTCCGGCCGGTCATGTGTATGACGGCGCCGGCACCCATGAACAGCAACGCCTTGTAGAGGATGTGCGTGAATGCGTGAGAGGCAGTACCGTTCAGCGCCATCACCGTCCCCATGCCGACGCCGGCTACCATGTAGCCGACCTGGCTGACGATGTGATAGGCAAGAAGCTGGCGTATGTCGTTGGAGAGCACCGCATACACCACACCGTAAATTGCCATGGCGGCCCCGAACCAGATCAGAATCTCGGTACCTGGATAACCGCGAAGCAGCGTGTAGACAGCGGTTTTCGTCGTCAGTGCGCTGAGGAAAATCGCTCCGGTGACGGTCGCCTGGGGATAGGCGTCGGTGAGCCACGCATGCAGGGGCGGTACCGCCGCATTGACCATAAAGCCTACCAGGATGAGGTAGAACCCGGTGCCGCCGGGCTGGAGTTTCTCGAACGCCAGCGTACCGGTGTTCTGATAATAGACGATTATGCCGGCAAGTAAAACCACGCCGCCGGCGGCATGGACCAACGTATAGCGCCAGCCGGCGTTCCACGAGGCATCGTCGCGCCGGCACCAGATCAGCAAGACCGATGAAAGGGCCATCATCTCCCAGCAAACGTAGAGCGTGACGAGATCGCCCGCGAAGACCACACCAAGGGCGGATGCTGCGTAAATCAACGCAGCGACATGCTGCACGGTGTCCTTTACGTGAAGTGCGTAGATTGCGCCGATCACCAGGATAATGCCGAAAACATGCGCAAAGACGAGGCTGAGCGTATCGACGCGGGCAATGGTCAACTCGAGATTGAGAAAGCTGAAGGTACCGAAGGTGCTGATCGGGGTCGATGCGATGACGGCCAGAACGGCTGCCGGCAGCATTAGCAGATAGGTTTGCTGTATTCGTCCCGTGAGAAACGGAACGAACAGTGCGCCGATCGCCAGCAGCGCCGATGGATGCACCCATCCGAATATGGGCCACTCAGTCATCGTAGTAATCCTCGGGCTGATAAAGCAGGACGTAGCCTAACAGCTTGGACACCACAATGATCAGTACGCAGGCCATAAACCCGTAGAATGCGCCGAATCCGCCGATACCATCCCATGGGAAACGCTCGTATTTGGATGGGATGAGGAAGTCGAGTATGACCAGCACCGCTAGCACGCCATAGGAAATACGGCGCAGCGTGATGCTGTTCCTGACCAGAAACTCAAGAGACTTTCCTATATCCATCAGTCGCTCACCTCAGTTCCTAAAAATGCCGCCGAGCATTTCAAACAGCGAGTCGGCGAAAAAGAAAAGTAGAAGACATCCCGCCGATGATACGGCCATCGCAAGTAGGCAGGAAAGCGGCGCTTCGCGTATACCCATATCTTCAGCCGCTATATCGTCGTGTTTATGGTCGCTTGCGCTTAAGTCCGCATGATCGCGGTTCGTCGTAACCGGCACAGGCTTCAGAAAGCCGCGCACTACTACGGGCAGAAGGTAGCCGATGGCAAGCAACGTACTGGCCATGTAGGCAAGGACGAGTATTATCTGTCCGGCGTCGGCGGCGGCTGTTATCAGGTAGAATTTGCTCCAGGCACCGCCCATTGGCGGGAGCCCGATGACGCAAAGCGAGCCGATAAGGAAGGCCGTATAAGTGTAGGGCATGGTCCTCCCGAGTCCGTCCATCTGCGATATTTCGGTCTTATGCGCGGCAACCAGGATTGCACCGGCGCAGAAGAACAGAGTTATCTTGCCGAAAGCATGCATGGCGATGTGCATCCCGCTTGCAACAATCCCGAGACCGGTCGCGAGAGTGGCGCCAAGCACGATGTAGGAGAGCTGGCTGACCGTCGAATATGCGAGACGCGCTTTAAGGTTGTCTTTGCCCAGTGCGATGATCGAGGCGGTCAGCATAGTGAAGGCGGCAACCCAACTCAGGATTTGGGTCTGCGGAATGTCGGACAGAAAATCTATGCCAAAAATATAAGTAATGACTTTCACGACGGTAAAGACGCCGGCTTTGACGACCGCGACCGCATGCAGCAGGGCGCTCACGGGTGTTGGCGCGACCATGGCGGCGGGCAGCCAGCGGTGGAAGGGCATGACGGCGGCCTTGCCGATGCCGAAAACGTATAGGGCAAGGAGAACGCCGGCCACCGTTTCGCTGACTTTGTCGGCGAGGATTCCGCCTTTCGTGAAATCCAAGGTGCCGGCGGCGACCCAGGTCCAGGCGATGGCCAGCAATTGAAAGGCGAGCGACGTGCCGATCAGGATACCGAGATAAACGCGGCCGGCTCGTTTGGATTCCTCCGTGCCGTGATGGGCGACCAGAGGAAACGTGCAGAGCGTCAGGACCTCGTAGAAGATGAAGAGCGTCATCATGTTGGCGGCGAACGCCACGCCGATGGCCGCCATCAGGGAAATCGCGAAATAGAAGTAGAATCGGGTCTGGTTTTCCTCGTGATGGCCGCGCATGTAGCCGATGGAGTAAACGGTCGTCACGATCCAGAGGAAGCTGGCGATGCAGGCGAACGTCATGCCGAGCGGTTCGACCTTGAAGGCGATGGACAGGCCGGGCACCATTTCGATGAATGTCACCGCGGGGCGGGCGCCGTCGTAGACGGACGGCAGCAGCGACGCGACCAACAGGAACAGCAGCGACGCCGTTATCAGGATAACGGTTTCGCGCAGATTCGGGCTGGCGCCGGTCAACAGAATCAATCCCGAGCCGATCAGCGGCACGAGCAAAGTCAGCAGTATCGTCGTCTCGGCCCCGATCATGGCGTCGCCTTCAGCAGAAATTCGGCGGCCGAGCGGGCGATGCCGACGGTGCGGGTCGCATCGATACCGAAATAAACGCTCGCCGCGGTCAGCAGCCACATCGGTACCTGCATGGTCAGCGGCGCTTCGGCGATGTCGGGCGCATTCGCGGGCGGGGCTTGAAAGTAGGCCGCCTCGACGACCCGCCAGACGTAGATCACGGCGATCAGGGAGCTCAGCAGGATCAATACGGCGAGAAACCACATGCCGCCCTCGAGCGCGGCCAGGATCAGGTACCACTTACTGATGAAGCCGACGGTCAACGGCACGCCGATCAGGCCGAGGCCGCAGATCACGAAAGAGGCCATGGTGATCGGCATGCGTTTGCCGATGCCGGCCAGATCTTCGATGTACACCGACCCCGTCCGCAGGAAAATACATCCCAGCGCCATGAACAGCGCGCCCTTGACGACCGCGTGGTTGAACAGATGAATGATGCCGCCGGTCAGGCCGGTGACGGAAATGAAGCTGATGCCGAGGACCATGTAGCCGACCTGCGCGATGCTGGAATAGGCCAGCATGCGCTTGAGATTGGTCTGATAAACGGCAACCAGGGAGCCGATGAACATGGCGGCGACGGCCATCAGCATGAGGGCGTCGTCGAGTATTTCCTTGTGCAAGACCTGGACTTGGCCGAACACGGTGAAGATGATGCGTACGAACGCGTAGACCGCGACCTTGGTCGCCGTCGCGGCCAGGAAGATAGTCACGACGGAGGGTGCGTAAGTGTAGGCGTTCGGCAGCCAAAGGTGCAGCGGGAACAAGGCAAGCTTAAGGCCGAGACCGATGATCAAAAACGCCAGTGCAGCCTGGATCGTCCGGGTCTCGTAGACCGCCGGCATGAGCGTCGCGAGATCGGCGATGTTGAGCGATCCGGTCATCATGTACATGAGGCCGACGCCGAGCACGTAGAACGTCGCGCCGATGGTACCCATGATCAGGTAGCGGAAGGCAGCCGTCAGGGCCCGGCGGTCTTTACCGAGCGCGATCAACACGTAGGAGGACAGCGAGGAAATTTCGAGAAACACGAACAGGTTGAAGACGTCGCCGGTGATGGCGATACCCAAAAGGCCGGTCAGGCACAGCAGGTACATCGTGTAGAAAAGGTAGATGCGCGGCCAGGGGACTTCGTGTTCGACGCTGATGCGTGCGTACGGCATGGCGACCGAGCCGATGCCGGAGACGATCACCAGCAGGAAGGCGCTCAGCAGATCGACCTTGTATTCGATTCCCCACGGTGCCGCCCAATTGCCGAGCGGATAGGAAATGACCCCCTCTGCGTTGACTTGAAACAGGAGAGCGAGCGCGATCGCGAACGTGGCCCACGTCACCAGCAGGGCAAAGCCCCAGGCCCAGTCGGAACGCCGGATCAACAGGCAGACCGGTGCCGCCAGAAGTGGAATAACCACTTGCAGTGCAGGAAGATTGGCCTGGATCACGCGTTACTCTCCTCGGCCTCGATATCGTCTTCCTCGATGGTGCCGTAGGCGTCCTTAATGCGGACCACGAGCGCCAAGGCAAGCGCCGTCGTCGCCACGCCGACCACGATGGCCGTCAGGATCAACACGTGGGGCAGGGGGTTGGAGTAGAGTTTGTTTCCGTGTTCGAGAATCGGTGCCGTGCCGCCGCTGATTTTACTCATCGAAATATAAAAAACGAAGACCGAGACCTGAAAGATGTTCAGACCGACGATTTTTTTGATCATGTTGTGCTGGGCGATGACGATATAGAACCCGACCATCATCAGCACGATTACGATCCAATAGTTGAAAAGGCCGGCGTAATCCATCTAGTCGCCCCGGTGTTCCTGATTGGCGAAAACGTTGAAGATCGTGATCATGGCGCCGGCGACGGTAATGCCGACGCCGAGCTCGATCAGCAAAATACCCATGTGCTGTCCGATGACCGGATTGTCCGCGAGGACGGAATAATCCAAATACCGCCCGCCCATGAAGATTCCAGCCACGCCGACTCCGGCGTATAGAAACAGCCCGCACGACAGCATCCAACGCCGGAACGCCGGCGTAATCACCTTGAGCGAAAGATCGACTCCGAACACGAGCGCGTAAACGATGAAGGCGCTCGCAAAGATCACCCCGGCCTGAAATCCGCCGCCGGGGCCGAAATCGCCGTGAAACTGGACGTATAGCCCGAACAGCATGATCATCGGTATCAGCAGCTTGGTGATGACGCGCAGGATTTCCTTGCGTTCCATTTCGCGTCGGTCTTGTTCGCCGTGCCAGCGCCACTTCATTTTATTCGCTCCCGGTCCTTGATTGATCTTCATTCGACTCGCTTGCGGAGTCGCGCCGGCGGCGCCCGATCAGGGTCATGACCCCGACGGCGGCGGCAAAGACAACCACCACTTCACCGAGGGTATCGTAGCCTCGATAGCTCGCGAGCACGGCCGTAACGATGTTGGGGATGCCGGTCAAGGAGCGGGTGTTCTCGATATAGTAAGGCGCGACGTGCTGATGGATCGGCGCCGTCGGATCGCCGAAGCGCGGCATGTCGAGGGTGGC
>JAVJPD010000146.1:0-2530 GCA_040216475.1 Rhodospirillales bacterium | reverse complement strand
CCCGGTCATGACCCTCGCCGCCGAAACGGTTCTCTTCAACACCACCCTGCGCCCGCACCGCAGCGCCAACCTCTATACCCTGCGCTGGCTCCTGATCCTGATGGCGCTGGCGTTCGCGATCACCGGCTTCGGCTTTTCCCTGGCCGGCGCTTGGCCGGTCAGCGGTTTTTTGGGGCTCGAAATCGTTCTGCTGGTGGGCGCCCTGCTGCTGAACGAGCGCGCGGGGCGCGCGGTCGAAACGATCTCCCTGACGGCGGACGCGCTGACGGTTCATTGCATCGACGCCCGGGGCCGCGAGCGGCGCTTCACGTTCCCGCCGCAATGGCTGCAGATCGTCGCGACACCGGTACCGCACGGCCTGCTTCATGAAGGCGGCGGCCTCGAACGCTTGGAAGTGCGCAGCCACGGCCGGTCGGTCGCGATCGGATCGTTCCTGCCGCCGGCGGATCGGCAAGCCTTGTGCGCCGATCTGCGCACGGCTTTAGCGCGGTTTCAGCTGAATCAAGGCCTCAACTGAATCCCAACACGTCGCGCATGGAATAAAGCCCGGCGGCGCGGCCCTCGGTCCAGCGCGCGGCGCGGATCGCGCCGGTGGCGAACACGGCGCGCGAGGACGCCTTGTGCGTGAGTTCGACGCGCTCGCCGTCGGCGGCGAAAATCACCGAATGATCGCCGGCCACGTCGCCGCCGCGCAAAGACGCAAAGCCGATCGTGCCCTTTTTGCGCGCGCCGGTGATGCCGTCGCGCCCGCGCACGGATGCTTTTTCCAAATCGACCTTGCGCCCGGCGGCGGCCGCGCGGCCCAGGGCAAGCGCGGTGCCGGACGGCGCATCGACCTTGTGGCGGTGATGCATCTCGACGATCTCGATGTCGTACTCCTCGCCCAGCAACCCGGCGGCCCGCTCGAGCAAACCCAACAGCACGTTCACGCCGACGCTCATGTTCGCCGCCTGCACGACCGGAACGGTTTTCGCCGCCGCCTCGACCGCGCGCTGATCGTCATTGGATAGCCCGGTGGTGCCGATCACCAGCGCGGCGCCGTGTTCGGCGGCCAGCTTGGCGTGGGTTTGCGTCACCGCGGGCACGGTGAAATCGACCACGGCGTCGGCGTCGGCGAACACCGCGGCCGCACTATCGATCACCGTGAGGCCGCACGCGGGCGCGCCCGCCAATGCGGCGATGTCTTGCCCCAAGGCCGCGTGACCGGGCGATTCGCTGCCGCCCGCGAGCTCGAGGCCGTCCTGGTTCAGCACTTCGCCCACCAGCATGCGGCCCATGCGGCCCGCGCATCCGACGATGCCGATCTTCATGGCGTCATTCCTCTACTAGATATCTCGGAGGATATTAAGCTCTGGCGGGGACGGTGCAAACCGTCAATGCGGAGTCTTAGGCCTATTCCTTGAGATCTTCCCAGATCTCTTTGACCTTGGTGAAGAAGCTTTGGGATTCGGGGCTGTGCTTGCCGCCCTTGGTCGCCGTCTCGAATTCCTGCAGGATCTCTTTCTGCTTCTTGTTCAGGCTCACCGGCGTTTCGACCACGGCCTGAACGAACATGTCGCCGCGCGAATTCGTGCGCAGCACCGACATGCCCTTGTCGCGCAGGCGGAACTGGTTGCCGGTCTGGGTGCCGGCCGGCACGGTGACGCGCGCGCGCGAGCCGTCGACCGTCGGCACCTCGATAGCGCCGCCCAGGGCCGCCGTCGTCATCGGGATCGGCACCCGGCAATAGATGTTGGCGCCGTCGCGCTGGAACAGGCGATGCGGCTTGATGGTGAGGAAGATGTAGAGATCGCCCGGCGGCGCGCCGCGAAAACCGGCCTCGCCCTCGCCGGAGAGCCTGATCCGCGTGCCGTCCTCGACGCCGGCGGGGATGCTGACCGACAGGGTCTTTTCCTTGTGCACCCGGCCCGCGCCGGCGCACGCCTTGCACGGCTCGCGGATCACTTGGCCGGTGCCCTGGCAGGTCGGACAGGTGCGTTCGACGGTGAAGAAACCCGATTGCGAGCGGATGCGCCCGGCGCCGTGGCAGGTGCCGCAGGCGACGGGGCCGGAGCCGCTGGCCGCGCCGCTGCCTTTGCAGGTTTCGCACGGCACCGACGTCGGCACCCGGATGCTCGCCTTCTTGCCCTTGAAGGCTTCCTCGAGGGTGACTTCCATGTTGTAGCGGAGATCGGCGCCGCGGCCGGCCGCCTGGCCGCGCGGGCCCCCGGCGCCGGAGAAGCCGTCGCCGAACATTTCGTCGAAGATGTCGGCGAAGCCCGAGGCGAAACCGCCGCCGCCGAAACCGCCGGCCGCCCCGGCACCCGCGCCCGGACCGCCCTGCTCGAAAGCGGCGTGGCCGAAGCGGTCGTACGCCGCGCGCTTTTGGTCGTCGCGCAGGACGTCGTAGGCTTCGCTGAGCTCCTTGAACTTTTGTTCGGCTTCCTTGTTATCCGGGTTGCGGTCCGGATGGTACTGCATGGCGAGCTTGCGGTACGCCTTCTTCAGCTCGTCGGCGCCGGCGCCCTTCTTGACCCCCAGCAGTTCGTAA
>JAVJPD010000145.1:0-1714 GCA_040216475.1 Rhodospirillales bacterium | reverse complement strand
CACGTAAGCGAGCATGGTCGCCATGTTGGGCGCGATCATGCCCGAGCCCTTGGCGATGCCGGCGATGGTCACGCTTTTGCCGGCGATCTTGGCCTCGGCCACGGAGCCTTTCGGAAACGTGTCGGTCGTCATGATCGCGCGCGCGCCCGATTCCCAATCGCCGGGCTTGAGATCCGCGTTCATCCCGGGCAGCCGGTCGAGAATCTTTTGAACGGGAAGATCCTCGCCGATGACGCCGGTCGAACTCACGAACACGTCCTTTTGCGCGCAGCCCAGCAAACCGGCGGCGGTTTTCGCCGTCGCCGCGACCGCGCGCACGCCGGCCTCGCCGGTGAACACGTTGGCGTTGCCGGAATTGACGACGAGGCCCCGCGCCGCGCCATGCTTCAACGCCTTGCGGCACCACAGCACCGGCGCCGATGCCGTCTGCGAGCGCGTCAGCGCGCCCGCGACGGACGTGCCCGGCGCGGTCTCGACGAACATCACGTCGAGGCGCTGGCTGTAGCGCAGGCCGACCGCCGCCGTTGCCAGCTTCACGCCGGCGATCGCGGGCATTTCGGGAAACCGTTTCGGTGCCAGGGGCGACAATGGAGGCATGGGACGTCGGGCCGTTCCGGGTTAGATCAGGCGAATGCGCGGCGTTTCTATTTCTTCTTGGCGCCGCTGTCCACAGCAGACTCGCCGGATTTGAGAATTTTGATCTTCGCCTTGCCGCGCAGTTCCTCGACGAGTTCGTTGCCGATCTTATTGGAAAGATCGGACATCAACTTCTCGCGGACCTCCTCGACGGCCGGCGCCTTGGCGGCGCGGCGGTCCTCGACCTTGATCACGTGCCAGCCGAACTGGGTCTTAACCGGGGAGCGGGAAACCTCGCCCTTCTTCATCGAGAACGCAGCGTCCGAAAACGCCGGCACCATCTGGCCCTTGCGGAAAAAGCCGAGATCGCCGCCGCTCGAGCCCGACGGCCCGGTCGAGTGTTTCTTGGCGAGCGCGGCGAAGTCGCCCCCCTGGCCGAGCTCCTTGATCAGGCCCTTCGCTTCCTCTTCGGTCTTCACCAGGATGTGGCGCGCGTGCACCTCGCTCTGGTTTTCGGTTTCCTTGACCAGTTTTTCATAGCTGTCCTGCAGCGCCTTCTCGGTCAGCTGCTTTTCGATGTGCTCGATCAGGAACGCGCGCTCGAGAATCTGATCGTTGATACGCTTGAGGCGGCGCTTCATCCGCTCGTCCTTGTGCAGGCCCTGGCGGCGCGCTTCCTTCGCGATCAGCATGGAATTGATGATCTGGTTCATCAGGGCCGGATAGAGCGTACTCGGGGGCACGGCCTGCAGCTCCTGGGGCAGCAATGCGCGCGCGTCATCGAGGGTGGACTGGCGAATCTCCTCGCCGTTGACGACGGCGAACACCGGATCGCCGGCCGATTCCTTCGTCTCTTTCGCCGCAGGCGCCTTTTGCTCGGTGGCCGCCTTGCCCTTGCCGGCGTCCTTCGTTTTGTCGGCGGCATAACCGGGCGCCGCAATCGCCGCCGTCAAGGCCGCGCTGAAAAAGGCCGCAATCAAACCGCGCATCGTCATTCCGGGAGATCCTTGTCCTGGCCCCTAGATCGGAGGGAACCCTATGGTGGTTGTGGTTCACGTTACTCGTTTCGGGCCGGGCGGCCCCGCCCGGCGGGCGGCATGTTATCAGTCGCGCCGCCCCGGCGCCACCGGCTCCGACA
>JAVJPD010000144.1:0-5783 GCA_040216475.1 Rhodospirillales bacterium | reverse complement strand
GCCTGATTGTGCAGCAAGCCCTAGCCATGGGCATGATCGGTTTTGCTTTCGGCGCTGCGTTAATCGTGTGTATCAAGGATTATTTCCCCCGCCGTGTCGTCCTCCAGCCTGAAGATGGCCTCATACTTGCCGCCGTGGTCGTTCTCGTCTGCCTGATTTCAAGCGGATTCGGGGTACGCCTCGCTCTCAAAGTCGACCCGGCAACCGCTCTTGGGGCTTAACGGGGCATGACAAGTGCACTTTCCAGCGAGCCGCTTATTCAACTGCGCAATATTTCCAAACATTTCGGCGAGGGAGAAACCCGTGTCGACGCCCTACGTGACATTAGTTTGGAAATAAACGCGTCACAAGTTATCGGCCTCGTCGGACCAAGCGGCTCCGGAAAGACAACCCTTTTAAACGTCATCGGGTGTATTTTGGAGCCGAATAACGGATGGATGTGCCTCGACGGTGATGTCGTTTACGATAACCGGTGGCTTAGAACGGATCTTCGGCATTTGCGTCTTGAAAAAATCGGATTTATTTTTCAATCCCATAATCTGATTCCGTTTCTCAACAGCATCGACAACATCGCCGTCGTTTTGGATTTAGCGGGGATCGATGCTTCCGAATCGGCGGATCGGGCCAATGAACTACTGGATTACCTTGAAATCGGGAATCGCAAACACGCATTTCCCGCTCATCTTTCCGGTGGCGAGGCACAACGAGTCGCCATTGCACGAGCATTGGCAAATCGACCGCGCATCATTCTTGCCGACGAACCCACGGCGGCACTTGATTCCCATCGCGCCGGTATTGTTATGGACCTCTTGCGCCGGCTTGCCGTCGAACAACAGGCCACTGTCCTCGCCGTCACCCATGATGAGAAAATCTTCGACCGATTCGACCGTATTTTTTATTTACGGGACGGGCGATTGGAAAACGAAACCGTTAATGCCGCATAGGGCGCGCTGTCGGAATCGTTAAAAATTCTATTGAACCGCCAGAAGCGCCGCCATCACGTGGCGCGCCTCGCCGAGCAGCACGTTGAAGGTGCGGCAGGCCGCCCCCGTATCCATCCATTCCATGACGATCCCGTGATCCTTCAGGCCCCGGCGCAACGCAACCGGCGGCAGCACGAACCGTTCGCCGCAGCCGACCACCAGGATATCCGGCGTATCGGCCAGCGCCGTAACGGGGTGCAACGACGCAAGCGTCATGTCTTCGAGCGCGGCCACGGGCCAGAGTCGGGTCGCTTCGGGAAAGATGAGAACGGAACCGGTGTAGACCTCGCCGGCGATCCGGAAACGGCCGTCGCCGTAGCTTTGAACGATCTGACGCCCCGAAGGCACCTGCGGCGTGATATCGAGACCTTGAATGGCCGATCAAGACGCCTCTTGGGCCGCCCCCTCCTTGCTGTCGCCGGATTCGACCCCGCGCTCGATATTGAGATAAAGCAACAACGGCACGGCCAGGCAGATCGACGAATAGGTGCCGATCACGACGCCCCAGATCATGGCGAAGCTGAAATCCTTGATGATCTCGCCGCCGAGGATATACAGCGCGGCCAAGGCCAGCAGCGTCGTGACGCTGGTCATCACCGTACGCGACAGGGTTTCGTTGATGCTGTTGTTCAACAATTCCGACAACGGCATCTTTTTATATTTCCGCAAATTTTCGCGCACCCGGTCGAACACCACCACGGTATCGTTGATCGAATACCCCGCGATGGTCAGCACCGCCGCCACCGTCGAAAGATTGAACTCAAGCTGAAGCAGCGCGAACAGGCCGATGGTCGACAGCACGTCGTGCGTCAGGGCGACCACCGCGCAAAAACCGAACTGCCACTCGAACCGGAACCAGATGTAAAGCAGAATCGCGAAGATCGCCGCGACGACCGCATAGACGCCGTCCCAAAACAGCTCTTCGCTGACCTGCGGCCCGACGAATTCCGTCCGCCGGTACGTAACCTGATCGCCCAGCGCCTTCTTGACCTTGTCGATGGCCGCCTGCTGCGCCTTCTCGTCGCCTTCCTGGCGCTGCACCCGGATCAAAACGTCGGTCGGTTGGCCGAATTCCTGCAAGCTGACCTCGCCCAGCCCCAAATTGCCGAGGGTGCCGCGCATTTCGGCGATGTTCGCCTTTTCGCCCGGTACCCGAACTTCCATCAGGATGCCGCCCTTGAAGTCGATGCCGTAGTTAAGGTTCTTCACCGCGGAAATGCCGATGGCTCCCAGAATCAACAGCAGGGAAAACAGAAAAAAGATTTTCCGGAACGCAATGAATCGGTACTTGGTATCCGCCGGAATGAAATTAAAACCGCGCCACGCCATCCCAGCCTCCTATATCGGCAATTCTTGCGGCTGCCTGCGCCGGAGCCACGTTACGACCAGCAAGCGCGTCAGCATGATGGCCGTGAACATGGAGGTCGCGATCCCGACCGACAGGGTCACGGCGAACCCGCGTATCGGCCCGGAACCGAATTGATACAGCAGCAAGGCCGCGATCAAGGTCGTCAGGTTGGCATCCACGATCGTCGTGATGGCGCGGGAATAGCCCGCTTCGATCGCCGAGATCGGCGTTCGGCCGATACGCACCTCCTCGCGGATGCGCTCGAAGATCAGCACGTTCGCGTCCACCGCCATGCCGATGGTCAGCACGATCCCCGCGATGCCCGGCAGCGTCAGCGTCGCCTGCAGGAACGACAGCACCCCGAGAATCAGGATCATATTGAAGAACAAGGCGATATCGGCGATCAGTCCGAACAGGCCGTAGGCCACGACCATAAACACGACGACGAACACCAGGCCGACGATGCTCGCGATCTTGCCGGCGGCGATGGAGTCCGCGCCGAGGCCGGGACCGACGGTGCGTTCCTCGAGGATGGTCAACGGCGCCGGCAGCGCGCCCGCGCGCAGCAGGAGCGCCAGATCCCGGGCCCCCTGAACGGAAAAACTGCCGGAAATCTGCCCGGAACCGCCGAGGATGGGCTCGCGGATCACCGGCGCGCTGATGACCTTGCCGTCGAGCACGATGGCGAACACCTTACCGACACTCTTGGACGTAACATCGCCGAAGCGGCGCGCGCCGACCGAGTCGAAACGGAACGTCACGACCGGCTCGTTGGTCCGGGAATCGAAGCTGGGCTGGGAATCGACGAGGTTTTCCCCGCTCACCATGGTCCGCTTACGCAACAAATACATGCGCGACTGCCCGGACGGATCGCGCTCGTCGACCGACGGCGCCAAAAACGCCCCCGGCGGCACCCGGCCGGCCATCGCTTCCGCCGCACTCACACGCGGATCGGTGAGGTGAAAGGTCATCTTCGCGGTCTTGCCGAGCAGCCGCTTGATCCGTTCCGGGTCGTCGACGCCGGGCAACTGCACCAGGATGCGATCCGTGCCTTGGCGCTGAATCGTCGGTTCGCGCACGCCGGTTTCGTCGATACGACGGCGCACGATCTCGATGGATTGCTCGACCGCGTTGACGCTCCAATCCCGGATGGTGCGTTCCGTCAGGGACAGCACGATCTGACCGCGTTCGTTCTTCTCGACCGTGAAGCCCGGTTCGCCGCCGGGGACGAGACCGCCGCTCGAAGGGTTGGCGATGCGGCCGCCGATCTCGCGGATCAGCTGCTGCGCCACCGCTTCCTTGTCCGGGGTCCGGATCGTGACGGAAATGGCGTTCCCTTTCGCGCCGAGCCCCTGATAGCGGATGCGCTCCTTGCGCAGGGCCGTGCGGACGGAATCCACCAAGGTTTCGAGACGTTCCTTGATCACGGCACCGACGGCGACTTCCATCAACAGATGCGATCCGCCCTGCAGGTCGAGCCCCAAGACGACCTGCTGGTGCGGCAGCCATTTCGGCATCGAGTCCGCGTCTTTGGTGTCGAGAAAATTCGGCACGGTAAACAGCACGCCGAACGCACACACGACGCAAACGAGAATCACCTTCCACTTAGCGAAGTAGATCATGCCGAAAGAAAACCCGGAACGTTATTTCCTGCCACCGAACAAATTCTTCAGCGATGACCCGCCGGATTGTCCCTGCTGGCCGGACTGATCGTTGGCCGGCGCATCGCCGCCCTTGGGCGGGGACGACGCCGCCGGCTCGGTCCTGGAGATCACGCTGGCGATCAAACCGCGCTGAACCCGCACCTTCACGCCGTCGGTGATTTCGACGGCGACTTCGTGATCGTCGTAGACCTTGGTCACGGTGCCGATGATGCCGCCGCCGGTCACGATCCGATCGCCGCGCCGAATGGCCGCGAGCATCTCCCGGTGCATGCGTGCCTTTTTCTGCTGGGGCCGGATCAGCAGGAAGTAGAAAACGACGAAAATCAAAACCAGCGGGATAAACGATTCCCAACCGGCTCCTCCGGCTCCGGCGCCTTGAGCATATGCGGGAGAAACGAACATCGGGGGCACTCCTTATCGATCTATTGGCGTCTCTTTGATATTCTTCTTGAGGAAGCGGGACTATAGCGGGACCGTCAAGACTTGCAACCGCAAAGCCGATTATGGCGGAAAACGACCGCGCCGCATACCGCCGGCTCGAAAAATCATCGAAAAGTCCAGGTTTCACAAAGGATTGACCTGACCGCGCCGTATGCTAGCCTCGCCACCCCGGAGCGAACGAGTATGGCGACGAGATGACGAACCAAATCCGACGGCCCGAGGCCGACGCCGAGTTGCTGGACCTGCTGCGCCGGATCGCCGAGGCGCTCGAACGGCGCTCGCCGCCTGCGCCCGAGACGGCCGATCTCGATGCCGCCGACGCCTTCGTCTGGCACGCCGAGGGCGAACAGCTCGAAGCCGTCAAACAGGTCAACTATATCGACCTGCCGCTGCTGAAGGGCATCGGGCCGCAAAGCGATAAACTGCTCGACAATACCCGCCGTTTCGCCACCGGCCTGCCCGCCAACAATGCTCTCCTTTGGGGTGCGCGCGGCACCGGCAAAAGCTCGCTGATCAAGGCCGCCCACGCGGCGGTCAACGAGGAAACGCCGAACGCCCTGGCCCTGGTCGAAATTCACCGCGAGGACATCCGATCGCTGCCGAGCCTGCTGCGCCGCCTGCGCACGAGTTCGCGACGCTGCGTGCTGTTTTGCGACGACCTTTCCTTCGACGGCGAGGACGCCTCCTATAAGTCCCTCAAGGCGGTGCTCGAAGGCGGCATCGAAGGCCGGCCGGACAACGTGGTGTTTTACGCGACCTCGAACCGGCGCCATCTGATGCCGCGCGACATGATCGAAAACGAACGCTCGACGGCGATCAATCCGGCGGAAGCGGTCGAGGAGAAAGTCTCGCTCTCCGACCGTTTCGGCCTATGGCTCGGCTTTCACGTGTGCGATCAGGATACCTTCTTCGACATCATCGAAGGGTACGCCGAACACTTCGGCCTCGACATCGGCAAGGAGGACCTGCGCGCCCAGGCCGTCGAATGGTCGGTCACCCGGGGCGCGCGCTCGGGCCGGGTCGCCTGGCAATTCATCCAGGACCTCGCCGGACGGCTTGGCAAACCCCTCAAATAAAGGATTTTACGGCGTATTGCCGGACGGCCCGCCGCCCGTTGGTGGTGGCGGCGGTGGCGGTGGCGGCGGCGGTGGCGGTGGCGGCGGTGGCGGTGGCAGTGGCGGCGGCGGTGGCGGCGGTGGCGGTGGCGGTGGCGGTGGCGAAGCCGTTTCGGTCGCGGATGTGTCAGCGGTTTCCGTCTTCGCGGCTTTCGCCGTCTTCTTGCGGGCCCGCTTCGGTTTAGCGCCGTCGCTTCCGGGCCAATCGCCGAACGGTTACGGCAGATCGTCG
>JAVJPD010000143.1:0-2651 GCA_040216475.1 Rhodospirillales bacterium | reverse complement strand
CGACGAGATCGTCGCTTCCGTCGATCAGCGCACCATCGACGACATCGAGTTCGCCCAGGAGCAGATCCGCCGATTCGCGCAAATCCAGCGCGATTCGATGAAGGACGTCGAGGTCGAAACCATTCCCGGCGTGACGTTGGGGCATAAAATCGTGCCGGTGAACCGGGTCGGCTGCTACGTGCCCGGCGGGCGCTATCCGATGGTCGCCTCGGCGCATATGAGCATCGTGACGGCCAAGGTCGCCGGGGTGAAAGAGATCATCGCCTGCACGCCGCCGATCGACGGCAACCCCTATCCCGAGACCATCGCCGCGATGGCGCTCGGCGGCGCCGACAGGATCTACGTGCTGGGCGGCGTGCAGGCCGTCGCCGCGATGGCGATCGGCACCGAGTCGATCCCCGGCGTCGATATGATCGTCGGCCCCGGCAACGCTTACGTCGCCGAGGCCAAGCGCCAGTTGTTCGGCGCCGTCGGCATCGACCTCTTGGCCGGACCGACCGAAGTGCTGATCGTCGCCGATCACACCGCGGACGCGGAAATGGTCGCGACCGATCTTTTGGGACAGGCCGAACACGGCCCGACCTCGCAGGCCATCCTGATCACGACGTCGGAAAAACTCGCCGCGGCATTGCCCGCCGAGATCGAACGACAACTCGGCCGCCTGCCGACCGCCGACATCGCGCGCGTCTCGTGGGGCGATTACGGCGAGATCATTCTGGTCGACGGCATCGAGGAAGCCGTGCGGGAGGCCGACCGCATCGCCTGCGAGCACGTGCAGATCCTGACCGAGAACCCGCGTTACTTTCTCGACAACATGACCAACTACGGCTCGCTGTTCCTGGGGCCCGAAACCAACGTCTCCTATGGCGACAAGGTGATCGGCACCAATCACACCCTGCCGACCAAGCGCGCGGCGCGCTACACGGGCGGGCTCTGGGTCGGCAAGTTCCTCAAGACCATGACCTTCCAGGAATGTACTCCGGAGGCGAGCGCGCTGATCGGCGATTACTGCTCGCGGCTCTGCGCGATCGAGCGATTCTGGGGCCACAAGGAGCAGGCGGACCTGCGCCTGCGCCGCTACGCGGGCAAGAACGTGGGCCTCGGCGCCTCCTGAAATCGGTCCCGGTGGATCGGAAACAAGCCCCGCCATCGCCCTTGCCAGGGTTCCGCGGACCCCCCATAGTATGCTCATGGAACGCAGAAAAGCCCGGAAAAGCAAGGCCGAGGCGGCCATTCCGGCCGACGGCGCCCGCCTGTGCGAATGGCCCGGCTGCCGCGGTGCCGAGGGCCAATACCGGGCGCCGCGCGGGCGCGACGATCTGAATAATTTTTACTGGTTTTGCCTCGAACACATCCGCCAATATAATGCGTCTTGGAACTATTATGCCGGCATGAGCGACGACGAGGTCGAGGCCGATGTCCGCAAGGACACGGTCTGGCATCGGCCCAGTTGGCCCATGGGCGGCTCCTCCAAACGGAGTTTTTCGCCCGCGGCGAAATTCAAGGATCCGTTCGGTTTTTTTGACGAGTCCGGCCCCGGCGCGGCTGAAGCCGACGCGGCGGTCAAGGACTGGAGCGCCGCCGAGACCCGGGCGCTGGTGGTTCTCGATCTGAGGCCGCCGATCACGAAGGAGAACGTCAAGGCGCGCTACAAGGAACTGGTCAAACGCCACCACCCCGACGCCAACGGCGGCGATAAGAGATCGGAAGAACGATTTAAGCAAATCAGTCAGGCTTATCAGCTCATCATGAACGGTCTGACGGCCTGACGCGGTTCACGAATAAACGCTTTACGAACGAAACGAGACAACTGAAAAAAAACTGGATTATTACCTTATGACGACATCACCTGCCCCCGAAGCGGCGGCATCGGGGTTTCCTCTCGATGCACCCGACATCAAAGTTTCCGTCAGCCAGACCTTCGGTATCGACTGCGATATGGAAGTGCCGGCCTTCAGCGAAGCGGAGGCCCACGTCCCCGAACGGGATGAAGCCTACCAATTCGACCGCGACACCACGCTCGCGATCCTAGCCGGGTTCGCCTACAACCGGCGCGTGATGGTCCAGGGCTATCACGGCACCGGCAAGTCGACCCACATCGAACAGGTCGCCTCGCGCCTGAACTGGCCCTGCATCCGCATCAACCTCGACAGCCACATCAGCCGGATCGATCTCGTCGGCAAGGACGCGATCGTGCTGAAGGACGGCAAGCAGGTCACCGAGTTCCGCGAAGGCATGCTGCCGTGGGCGCTGCAGCACCCGATCGCGCTGGTGTTCGACGAATACGACGCCGGCCGCCCGGACGTGATGTTCGTGATCCAGCGTATTCTCGAATCCGAAGGCAAGCTGACCCTGCTCGATCAGAACCGGGTCATGAAGCCGCACAAGTGCTTCCGCGTGTTCGCCACCACCAACACCATCGGCCTCGGCGACACCACCGGTCTGTATCACGGCACCCAGCAGATCAACCAAGGCCAGATGGACCGCTGGAACATCGTCGCGACGCTCAACTACCTGCCGCACGACGACGAGGTCGGCATCGTGGTCGCCAAGGTGCCCGCCTACAGCAGCAAGAAAGAGCGCGCCAAGATCGACGCCATGGTCGAGGTCGCGGACCTGACCCGCGCCGGCTTCATGAACGGCGATATCTC
>JAVJPD010000142.1:0-4897 GCA_040216475.1 Rhodospirillales bacterium | reverse complement strand
AGATACTCGTGCGCGCCCTTGTGGTCGGGGTCGATCGAAAGCGCCTTGTCGTAGTTCTTGAGCGCCGGCCCGAAGCGGCCCAGCTTGCGTTGGCTGTACGCCAGCAGGTTCCATCCGTCCGCGCTGCCGGGTTCCGATTTGACGTAAGCCGACAACACCGGAACGGCTTCCCCGAACTTCCCTTCCTTGACCAGCTTGGCGGCTTCCTCCAGCTTCGGCTTGCCGGTGTTATAGAAAGCGTCGACATCGGCATCGGCGGAAACGTTTCCCGATGCGGCCGTCAGGCCCGCCGCCAAGAAAACGCTCAGAACGACGCGATGCGACGACATCAGCCAAGCTCTTCCATTTTAAGGCGCCACCGGCCGCTCGCTTCCTGGCAGCCGATCCCGGTGCCGCGGATGAAACCATCCTCGACGGCGACCGTCGCGCGGTAATCGCGGCACAAGGCCCCGTCGCCCGCCCGGTAAGACCGCACCGGCATGACGATGCCGCTGCTGCCGGTCTCGGGATTGCTCCAATGACGGGTCGTGCCGTCGGGGGCTTCCGCGAGGGCCTGCGTTGCCGTTTTGTTGTGCGCGGCGCGATCGCTGCGCTCGAGCTGACGCGCCACGATGTAACCGCCGAGTCCGCCGGCCATCGTGCCGGCGGTGATGAACAGCGTTTTACCTAAGCCGCCGCCGATTTGCGCGCCGAGCAACCCGCCGCCGGCGGCGCCGACGGCGAAACCGATGACCTGCATCGGCGTGACGGTCCTCATCTGCTCTTTGGTGCAGCCGGCCGCAAGCAAAGCAAACGATAAAACAAAAACGATTTTTTTCATGATCTCCCCCATTTCTGGGCCCGGGCCGTTTCCGTTCTGGAAACATAAATTTACTTTTGATTAACCCTGATTTTACCAAACCCCCGCGGTGTTGGGAATCGTTTATTGATTCCATGGCGTTAAGGCAGGCCTAAGCGGCTCAAAAGCAAGGCGCTCGCGTTAACGGAAACGGGGTTAAGTTCAGGCGACGATATCGACGAGCGAGCCGCGCGGCAGCGACGGATCGAACGCCGCGTCGGCGAGCCGTTCGAGAGCGTTCTCGCTGTCGCGCTGCGCCTGCAACGCTTCTTGCGCGCTTAGTGCCTGACGGGCATCCCGGCGCCGGCGCAACTCGGTTGCCGCCTGCGCTTCACGCTGCGCCTGGATGTCCCGCTCCGACTGCACCCGGTTCTCGTCGGCCCGGATTTCGTTGCCGCGCTCGTCGATGGTGCGGGTGAAGACCCGGTCCGCGTTTTCGTTCTGCAGCCGGCGGGCGGATTCGAAGCCGGCGGTTTCGCGATCCCGGCTAATTCGGTCGAGCCGTAACTCCCGTGAGCGCTCGCCCCGCGCCGCGGCGTCCGCGCGCTGATCGGCGACGCGCGGATCGGTCACCTGCAGCTGACGCTGCGCCTGCGCGAGCCCCGCCCGTTGCCGGGCGGCCAGCGCGACGAAGGCAGGACCAGTATCGGAGATTTCGGCCATGAGCTTTACGACTCGAAAAACCACACAAACCCGCTCCGCCGCGAACCGACGCCGGCGGCGGAACACCGGTCCCAGTATAGCCGAAAAGCCCCCGAACCGTTAAGTGGGCAGCTTCCGGACCCTGACGAGCCGAGGGAAACCGCAGCCAACCCCTTCTATCTATGGTATTTTCAACCCCATGAGACTCGATTTTGCAGGGACCGCACCCGGGGCCGGCGCATGCTGATCCGCCATAAACTCCTGCTGCTGCTGCTCGGCATCGCGCTGCTGCCGATGGTGATCGTCAGCTGGCACGGCTACCGGGCGACCAAGCAGCTCGGCAACGAGCTGGCGGCGCAGAGCCGGGATTTCCTGACGGCGCGGGCGACCGCGCAACTGCAGCAAACCATCGAAACCAACGCCGCCCTGCTCCGGCGCAGTAAGGACCTGCTCGAAACCGTGCTGCGCCTGCAGGCGCACGAGGTCGAGAAGCGCCTCGGCAAACCGCCGGCGGTTCCCCTGCCGGTTTACGACGCCGAGCGGTTCACCGGCGGGCAGGCCCCGCCGCCCGGCCTCAAGGCCTCGAAAAAGCACTGGCGCATGACCGCGAACAACGAGCGCCGCCCGGTCACGATCAGCGAGGACGCGCAAAACCTTGTATTGGCCCCCGGCATCGCACGCGGGACCGTCGCCGCCGACATCGCCCGGCTGTCGACCATGGTGAAAGCCTATCGGGAGATTTACGCGCGCCACCGGGACGCGATCCTCTGGACCTACACCGCCTTGGAGTCGGGCGTACACGCGGCCTACCCGGGCCACGGCGGCTATCCGCCCGAATACGATCCGCGCGTGCGCCCGTGGTACACCGCGGCGCGGGACGCGGGCGGCGTCGCCTGGACGCCGATGATCGTCGACGCGGTCACGCGCCAGGTCCTGATGACGGGCTCGATGCCGGTGCGCGATCCCGGCGGCCGTTTCGCCGGCGTCACCGCCATCGATATCCCGGTGCTCGGCATTCTCCGGGACGCGCAGAACCGCAGCGCCGTTTCGAAAAGCGCGAAGGTGTTTCTCGTCGATCTGTTCGGGGCCGACGGCGCCGATAAGACCGCGATCCGCATCTTCGCCCAACGGGATACGCAACAGCGCGCCTGGGATGCGCTGCCGAAACTGGAAACCCTGACGAGCAGCGATTCGAAAGCGCTCGCGGCGCTGACCGCCGACATGGCGCAGGGCAAATCCGGCGTGCGCCGCATGCCCTATCGGGGCATGGACTCGCTGTGGGCGCACGGCCCGTTCGGCGCCGAGAAAACCTTCTTCATGATCGTCCTGCCCTATAGCGATATCACGGTGCCGGCGCGCCAGACGGTCGCCTTCGTGCGCAAGCAGACCGAGGAGCAATTGAAGGTCGCCGCCGGCGTGACCGGCGGCATGATCGCACTCGTGCTGCTGCTCGCCTTCTTCAGTTCGCGCTCCGTCACCGAGCCGGCGCGCCGCCTCGCCGCCGCGGCCAGGCGCCTCGCCGACGGCGATTTCAGCGTGCGTGTTGACGTCACCACGAAAGACGAACTCGGCCTGCTCGGCGCATCCTTCAACGAAGCCGTGCCGCAACTCGAGGACCGTATGAAGGTGCGCCAGGCCCTGTCGCTTGCCATGGAAGTGCAGCAACACTTATTGCCCAAGGAAGCGCCGAAACTGGCGGGCTACGACATCGCCGGGAAAAGCGTCTATTGCGACGAGACCGGCGGCGATTACTTCGACTTTATCGATCTGTCCGCGCCTGAGGCGCCGGCGTGCCCGGATGCGCCACCGGGGCGCATCGGCATCGCCGTCGGCGACGTCAGCGGCCACGGCTTCGCCGCCGCATTGCTGATGACCACGGTGCGTGCGCTTCTGCGCAGCCGCGCCATGCTGTGCGGCACGCTCGACGAGCTGATGAACGACATCAACCGCAACCTGGCGCACGACGTGCACAGCGGCCGCTTCATGACGATGTTCTATCTCATTCTCAGCCGCGAAACCCCGGCGCTGCGCTGGGTCAACGCCGGGCACGAACCGGCGTTCGTTTACAATTGCGGAAAAGAAATCTGCGAGGAGCTCGACGGCGGCGGCATCCCGCTCGGCATCGAACAATCCTGGGAGTACGAGGACCGGAGCATCGAGGCCCTCGCGCCCGGCTCGATCCTCGTCATCGCGACCGACGGCGTGTGGGAAACCCGCGATCCCACCGGCAAGATGTTCGGCAAGGACGCCTTCAAGGACCTGATCGAACGCAACGCCGCCGAACCGGCCGCCGGGATCTGCGACACCGTGCACAAGACGCTGGCGCGGTTCCGCGGCGGCGGCCCGCAAACCGACGATATTACCCTGGTGGTGGTGAAAAAACTGCCGGATGCGTGATCCGGCCGGGTTAATGCACCTACGCCCGTCATGCCCCGGCGCAAGCCCGGGGCATCCAGTCTACCGCTTGTCTGGATGCCCCGCGCGAAGGCGGGGCATGACGGATGAGAATAAACGTGACGACCGTTTAGAGATCATGCCCGCTCTTGAAGTGGAACTGGGCGCCGGTGCGGATGCCGGACGGCCAGCGCGACGTCACGGTCTTGAGCTTGGTATAGAAGCGCACGCCTTCCATGCCGTGGATGTGGTGATCGCCGAACAAGGATCGCTTCCAGCCGCCGAAACTGTGATAGGCGACCGGCACTGGGATCGGCACGTTGACGCCGACCATGCCGGCGAGCGAGCGGTTGACGAAGTTGCGCGCGGCGTCGCCGTCGCGGGTGAAGATCGCCGTGCCGTTGCCGTACTCGTGATCGTTGACGAGCTTGAGCGCGGTTTCGTAACTGTCCGCGCGCACCACCGAGAGAACCGGGCCGAAAATCTCGTCGGTATAGATGCTCATGTCCGGTTTCACCTTATCGAACAGGCTGCCGCCGAGGAAGAAGCCCTTCTCGTAGCCTTGCAGGGATAAGCCGCGGCCGTCGACGACCAGCTCGGCACCGTCGGCGACGCCCTTGTCGATGTAGCCGGAAATGCGCTTCATGCTCTGCTCGTTGATCACCGGGCCCATCTCGGCGTCGGGATCGGTATAGGGGCCGACCTTCAAGGCGCGCACCTTCGGCGCCAGGCGTTTCACCAGCTCGTCGGCGGTATCCTCGCCGACCGGCACCGCGACCGAGACCGCCATGCAGCGTTCGCCCGCCGAGCCGTAACCGGCGCCGATCAGCGCGTCGACCGCCTGATCCATGTCGGCGTCGGGCATCACGATCATGTGGTTCTTGGCGCCGCACAAGGCCTGCACCCGTTTGCCGTGGGCGCAACCCGTGGAATATATGTAGGAGCCGACCGCGGTCGAGCCGACGAAACTGATGGCCGAAACCCGGGGATCGGTGAGAAGAACATCGACGGCTTCCTTGTCGC
>JAVJPD010000141.1:0-4553 GCA_040216475.1 Rhodospirillales bacterium | reverse complement strand
TGACCGTTTCCGCTATTCGTCTTCGGGAAGTGTGCCGAGAGAAAAGAAAACACCGCTGCTCCAAATGCCGAATTGACCTTCCTGCTTGTCGTGTCCCTCGGTTCCGAGTTCCACCAGTTCGTAATATACCGGCCGGGCAAGCCGGGCCTTCAGTCCGTCTCTCACCGTAATATAGGGCGAAGGCTCGCCGGTGCCCGGAGCAAAGTCAATTTCCAAGGGATGATCCGCGTCGATGGTCACAATGTCGTCGGTATTTATTCTTATTTCGATCACCTGATCTTCGCCCGATCCCGCGGCCTGGAGTTCAACCCCGATGAACGGCGCGTCCTCGACTTCGATTGTACCCTTCTCGGCCGGCGTGATAAGCCAGAATTCCCCGGATTCGTCCCGTTTCAGGACCGAAGAAAACAATTTAACAAGCTCTTGGCGGGCTATCGGAGAACCGCGATAATACCAAACGCCGTCGCGGTCGATGCGCATAGCCAGATCGCCGCAGAGCTGCGGGCCGCCCGGCGGCCCGGATTTTCGGGCCGGACCGGGGATGTTCACATCTCCTGGAGGTCCCAAAACACCGCTATTCAGCGAGGGTTTCTTCATGCATCATCACCGAAACGAATAAAGCGGAGATACTGCCGTGGAAATAGATGTCAAGGATAATGCTCATTCGATGGATTCGGCACAACTGATTGCCCGAATCGACGAATTGGGCGAAAAAATCACCAAGATCCGCGAGAGCATCGGACGGGTTATTTTCGGGCAATCGACCGTCATCGAAGAGACCCTGATCACGCTTTTCGCCGGCGGGCACATGCTGTTGATCGGCGTGCCCGGGCTCGGCAAGACCCGTCTCGTCGAGACGTTGGGCACGGTTCTGGGCTTGGCCGATAAGCGCGTTCAGTTCACGCCGGACTTGATGCCGGCCGACATTCTCGGCTCGGAGGTTTTGGAGGAAACGGAGTCCGGCAGGCGGTCGTTTCGCTTCATTCAAGGGCCG
Organism: Rhodospirillales bacterium; assembly: GCA_040216475.1. Lineage (GTDB taxonomy): Bacteria > Pseudomonadota > Alphaproteobacteria > Rhodospirillales > CALINB01 > CALINB01. Next base: position 3,559 of record JAVJPD010000141.1, on the reverse strand, counting down.
GTATTTTGCCAGCTTTTGATGGCGGACGAAATCAACCGGGCGAGCCCGCGCACACAGTCGGCATTGTTGCAGGCGATGCAGGAACAGCGTGTTTCGATCGCCGGACACTATCATGAGCTGCCGCGGCCTTTTCATGTTCTCGCCACGCAAAACCCGCTGGAGCAGGAAGGCACTTATCCGTTGCCGGAAGCCCAGTTGGACCGCTTCCTGATGCAGATCGATATCGGCTATCCCGAGCTCGAGGCCGAACGGCAGATACTGGTTGCGACCACGGGCGCCGTCAATGAACAGGCCACGCAGGTCATGGACGGCGAATTGCTGCTGGCGGCGCAGGAACTGGTTCGCCACGTACCCGTCGGTGAAAGCGTCATGGAGACGATTCTGGCGTTGGTTCGGGAAGGTCGGCCGGAGACGAGTAAAATTCCCGAAATTCGGCAGCATGTCGATTGGGGGCCGGGCCCCCGGGCGAGTCAGGCGTTGATGCTGGGCGTTCGGGCCCGGTCCGTGATGGAGGGCCGGCTGGCGCCGTCGGTCGACGATGTGCTCGCTTTGGCGCATCCGATCTTGCGCCACCGCATGGCGTTAACGTTTGCGGCGCGCGCCGAGGGTATCACGATCGGTCAGATCATAGATCGGTTGTGCGAAGGTTTCGCATAAAACGATTTTCGTTAGTGAGCGGATAAAATGGCAAGCCGTCCCGATGTCTACCACAGGGCGGAAGAATTAGCGGCGGGATTGCCGCCCCTGATTGTTGCGGCGGAGCGTGTCGCGGCGACGGTTTCACAGGGTGTTCATGGCCGGCGCCGCGTCGGCCAGGGCGAGACGTTTTGGCAGTTCCGTCAATATCAGTCCGGCGATCCGATACAACAGATCGACTGGCGGCAAACGGCGAAATCGCAGCCGGTCTATATCCGGCAAACGGAGTGGGAGGCGGCGCAAAGCGTTTGGATTTGGCGTGATGCCTCCGCCTCCATGGAATACCGCTCGCGCCGCCGGCTGCCGCTGAAAGCCGATAGGGCGAACTTGCTGACCCTTGCCTTGACATCCCTCCTGATCCGGGGCGGCGAATACGTGACGCTGGTCGGTTCCGAATTCGGCCCGGCGACGGGCCGAAGCACGTTGAATCGCATCGCTCAGACGATCGAGCACGGTCATTTGCCGGTAGGGAGCCTGCCGCCCTACGTCCGGGTGCCGCGCTACGCCCGAATCGTGATGTTCGGCGACTTCTTCTCTCCGTTGGATGAGATCAAAACCGCCATCGAGCCTTACGCCAGCGGCGGCGTGCGCGGACATTTGATTCAAATTCTCGATCCTGCCGAAGAGAGCCTGCCCTTTAAGGGACGCGTGCGTTTCCTCGGCATGGAAGACGAGGGCGACGTGTTGTTCGGCCGGGTCGAAGGGGTAAGAGAGGACTACCATCACACCCTCGAGAGACACCATGCCGGCTTGGAGGCCTTGACGCGTTCGGCGGGTTGGACGTTTGCGACTCACCGGACCGACCGATCGCCGGAATCGGCATTGCTGGCGTTATATATGCGCTTGTCGCAATCGGCGGGGCTATAGCGTTGTTTGCTTTAGGCCCTTTGTCGTTCGTTGCTCCGTGGCTGTTGACGGCGTTGATCGGATTGCCGGCGCTGTGGTGGCTGCTGCGGGTGACGCCGCCGGCCCCGGTGCAGGTCGTCTTCCCGCCGATCCGGATTCTGATGAGAATCCTATCGCGCGAAGAAAGCGCCGCCCGCTCGCCCTTGTGGCTGATCCTTTTGCGCCTAGCCATGATCATCGCGATCATCCTGGGTGCCTCGCATCCGTTGTGGAACGCGACGGCGTCCCTCGAAGGAAGGGGCCCCTTGGTGCTGGCCGTCAACGACGGCTGGGCCTCGTCGGTCGATTGGCCGGCCCGGCAAGCCCGCCTCGTCAGCTTGGTGGAACAGGCCGGGCGGGAAAATCGCAAGGTGTTGCTGTTGACGACGGCCCAGCCGGAGACCCAGGGCAAGCCTGCGCCGTTGCAATTGCTTTTGCCGGCCGATGCCCGGAAGGCCGTCGCCGGCCTGCAGCCCAAACCGTGGCAGGTGGATTTGAAAATCGCCCAGCAACGGCTCGAAGCCTTCGACCGCGCGTCGATCGAAAACCTTGGCCATGTTTTTGTGCTCAGCGACGGTTTGGCGCGGCCGGGCATGGCGGCGTTCCTCGAAAGCCTGCGGCCCTATGGCCGTGTGACGGTGGTAACGGATTCGTTGACGCAGCGCGCGATGATCCTGCGCCAGCCCTTGGCCAAGGGAGACGTGCTCGCTGTCGAGGCCGTGCGCCCGCATGAACAAGGCACCGATATGCGCTGGCTGCGGGCGGTCGGCGAGGATGGACGCTTGTTGGCGCGGGAATCCTTCGTGTTCTCGCCGTCGAAGCGTATTGCCGCGCTTGATTTGAAATTGCCGACCGAGCTTCGAAACAAACTGTCGCGCCTGGAGATCGAAGGCCACGGCACGGCCGGTTCCGTCGTGCTGCTGGATGAACGCTGGCGCCGGCGTCCCGTCGGTTTGATCGATCACGCGGGCATCATTTCCAAACAGCCGCTTTTGAACGAGCTTTATTATTTGGAGCGGGCGTTGTCGCCCTTCACGGAAGTGCGCAAGGGCACGATGAGTGCCCTGTTGGAACGGGAATTGGCCGTCTTGATATTGACCGATTCCGGCGGCCTGCAGGCCGGGGAAAAGGAAAAGGTCGAAAAGTGGATCGAGCGCGGCGGCATCATGGTTCGTTTCGCCGGTCCGCAATTGGCCGAAAAGCCCGATGGTTTATTGCCGGTCAAGTTGCGGGTCGGCGACCGCGTGTTGGGCGGCACGATGTCCTGGAGCAAACCGGCAAAGCTGAAGGAGTTCGACGACAAGAGCCCGTTCTTCGGCCTCGACGTGCCGTCCGACGTGCTCGTGAAACGGCAGGTTCTGGCGCAGCCGTCGTTGGACCTGGATAAGAAAACCTGGGCGCGTTTGAGCGACGGGACACCGTTGGTGACGGCCGAGATCGCGGACAAGGCTGGTTGGTTCTCGTTCACACCTCGGCCAATAACTCATGGTCGAATTTGCCGATTTCCGGTCTGTTCGTGACGATGCTCCGGCGGGTCATCATCTTGAGCCAGGGCACGGTGGCGCAGAAAGACGGGCCGCCGTTAGCGCCGTTCAAGATTCTCGACGGATTCGGCCATCTGCAACAGCCGCAGCCTTACGTCCTGCCGATCGCCGGCGTCGATTTCGAACGTGCCGATATCGGCCCCAAGCACCCGCCCGGCTTTTACGGAACGCAGATATCCCGGCGTGCGCTGAATCTATCGTCCAAGGTCGACGATGTTCAGGCGCAGGGCGACCTGCCGGACTGGGCTCGTTCCAATACCTATGCGACGTTGAATGAAGTCGATTTGCGGCCGTGGATGTTCGGTATCGCCATGGCATTGTTCCTGGTGGACCTCATCGCGACGCTTATTTTGCGGGGCATGTTCAAATTTCGGCGGGCCGGAACCGTCTCGAGCATCTTGTTGTGTTTGTGTCTGTCGGCGTTGGCTGCAGGC
>JAVJPD010000140.1:0-1278 GCA_040216475.1 Rhodospirillales bacterium | reverse complement strand
GTGCCGAACGCCAGGCACGCCTTGCCGTCCTTCAGGACCACCGTCGGCGTGAGCGAGGTGCGCGAGCGCTTGCCCGGCGCCAGCGCGTTCGGATTATTTTCCATGCCCTTCATCACCCAGAACATCTCGCCCCGGGTGCCGATGGGAAAACCGAGGCCGGGCACGCACGGCGAGCTGCGGAACCAGCCGCCGCTCTGCGTCGAGGCGACGATGTTGCCGTGCCGGTCGGCGACGTCGAGATGGCAGGTATCGCCCTTGTAGGCGGACGTGTCCGTACCGATCTCGACTTCGGCCGCGGTCTTGAAATAAACCGGCCCGCCGTAGCCCGGCACGTCGCCCGGGCGCAGCTCCATCGACGCACTCGAACCGACGAGCTTGCGCCGCGCGTCGTTGTATGTGTCCGACAGCAGCACGTCGAACGGCATGTCGACGAACGCCGGATCGCCGTAGAACTTTTCCCGGTCCGCCATCGCGAGCTTGGTGCATTCGGTGATCGTGTGCAGGAAGTCCGGGCCGTTCGGCTCCATTTCGCCCAGATCGTAACCTTTCAGCAGCGCGAGCTGCTGCAGGAACACCGGGCCCTGGCTCCAGGCGTTCGGTTTGCACACCGTGTAGCCGTGATAGTCGTACGTCACCGGTTCTTCGACCGGCACCCGCCAGCGCGCCATGTCCTCGCCGGTCAACAGGCCGCGATGGCGCTGCCCGGTCGTGTCGAGCACCTCGTTGCGGTAAAATTTGTCGACCGCCTCGGCGACGAAGCCCCGGTAGTAGGTATCGAGCGCCTTGTTGATCTGCTTTTCCCGGTTGCCGCCGACGGATTCGGCTTCCTTGACGATGCGCTCAAAGGTGTCCGCGATCAGCGGATTGGTAAAGAGACAGCCGGTCTTGGGCGCCTCGCCGTTCTTGAGATACACCTCCGCCGAGGTCGTCCATTCCTTCTCGAACAGATCGCGCAGCATGGTCAGCAGCACATTGATGCGCGGCAGGGTCGGATAGCCGTTGCGCGCGTAGTCGATGGCGCGCGTTAGGACGTCGCGGATGCTCATCGTGCCGTAATCGCGCAGCAACGTCATCCAGGCGCCGAACACGCCCGGCACGCAGCCCGGCAGCAGGCCGGAGCCGGGCACCACCGTGACGCCGGCATTCTGAAAATGCTCTATGGTCGCGGCCTGCGGCGCCGGGCCGTGCCCGCAGATCACCTTGACCTGCTCGGATTTGGCGTCGAACAGGATGATCGGCGCCTCGCCGCCGGGGCCGTTCAGGTGCGGCTCGACCACC
>JAVJPD010000139.1:0-2183 GCA_040216475.1 Rhodospirillales bacterium | reverse complement strand
TGGCGCGGCGCCTGCTGGCCGCCCCGGCGCCCGCAACGGTGCCTCCCGCGGCAGAGAAAAAGCCCGGAGAATAGGCTCATCGCGCTCTTGCGCTCCCCCGACCCGTCGCGTATATAGGGCGCCCTGAACCGCAGGAGCCAGGCCATGAAAAAGGATATTCACCCGGACTATCACGACATCACCATCGTGATGACGGACGGCAGCAGCTTTCAGACCCGTTCGACCTGGGGCAGCCCGGGCGAAACGCTGAAGCTCGACATCGATCCGAAGACCCATCCGGCCTGGACCGGGGTCCACCGCCTTATGGACAGCGGCGGCCAATTGGCCAAATTCAACAAGCGCTTCAAAGGCTTCGGTCTCAAAGGCTGATTGTCACCCGTTTCTGTTTTTCCGACTCGTGCCGGCGGCCGATCAGTGCCGCGGGCTTGGTCGTGCGCGAAGCTTGCAGCGCTTTGTCACGATCCGGAAATGACCTGCATGATCAACGGCTTGTCCTCATTCGGCGTTTTGGTATACTTGCCGAAACGCGGGGGGAATCATCCGACGTTGCATAACAAAGTGTGGCGATAAGCCATACGATCTGTGTTCGAAGGGCTTTTTTGCTCCCGGGCGTACCGATCCGGTAAACCCGTGTTAAGGGCATTGGAGATATATTGGCCCGATGGCGAGACGGCGCGGAGAAGTCACCTACGAAGTCCATGTCCTCCAGGGCGGTCGCTGGCAGATGCAGGCGCGCTATCAGGAGTGGCAGATGGACTCTGCCGTCGAGGATGCCCGGAATCTTGACAGATTGCCCGGAATCGATTCCGTTAAAGTCGTAAAAGAAGAATACAACAACGACGAAGGCCTCAGTAAGGAGAGCATCGTCTATCAGTCCGGCGGCGGACGGGGCGGCAGAGGCGGCGGCGGCGCGTCCTCCGCGTCGTCATCTTCTTCGGCATCGCCCTCCACGTCGTCATCTTCGGACTGGGACGACTTTGACGACGATGATGACTTAGGCGGCGGCAAGGTCGGCGGGAAGTCTCGAAGCAAGCGTGGTTCCGACGATTTCGACGACTTCGGAGACGACTACGATGATTTCGACGACGAGCCTAAAAAGAAAAAGAAAAAACAAGCCCCCGGCAAGGGCGGGACGTTCATTCAGGTGTTGGTAAGAATCCTCCTGATCACCCTGCTCAGCGTGGCGATTGCAGCAGCGCTCACGGGGATTACCTTCACGATGCTGGGCGGCGTCGGCCTGAAGGCGTCGGTCAAAACCAACTTGCTGTCCGCTCTGTTCGTCGGCAGCTTCCTGCTGTCGCTCGGTTCGATCGGCATCCCGTATATCCGCAAAATCAACTTCAGCCGCGGCGGCTCGAAACAGCGCAAGCGCCCGGCCAAAGCCGTCAAGCCCGCCCGTAAACCGGCCAGACCCGCCCCGGCCAAGAAGAAAAAGATCGATGACGACGAGGACATCGATGCCTTGTTCGCCAAGGCCGAGGCCGGCCTGAACGACGAAAAGGACGACGATCCCTTCGAAGCGCCCGATGACGTGCCGGAAGTCGAGGAAGCGCCGGCCGAGGAAACCGGCGGCTTGTCGGCGGAAGCCGAACGGCAGAAACAATTCGCCCTGCAATTCCTGAACAGTTCGATCGAACAGCTCAGCGACGAACACAAGAAAATGGAGAGCTTTCACAAGTTCGGCGTCAACCTGTTCATGGCCGGCGCCTGCGAGAACCTGGGCGAGAAACGCGGCCTCGAACCGGAAGAGGTCGAAGCCATTCTCAGCGAATGCGTCCAGACGATGGGCTTCAAGGAATCCGATGCCGCCGGGTTCGCCGGCAAATACGAGGAATACCTTCTGAACGACGCACGCTACATGCAGATGTTCCAATCGGGCCGCAACGCGATGAACACCTTCCGCGGCGACGAGGAAGCCGGGCTGAAGCACCTCAACCAGGCGATGCGGGAATGGAACAAGCCTAAAACCAAGGAAGAGGTCCAGGGGCCGGTGACGGTGCTGTTCACCGATATCGCCGGTTCGACGGCCATGACCCAGCAGCTCGGCGACGCCGGCGCCCAACAAGTCGTGCGGGCGCATAACCGCGTGGTACGCGAAGCGCTGACGCAATACGGCGGGCGCGAAATCAAACACACGGGCGACGGCATCATGGCCTCGTTCTCGACGACCTCGAACGGGGTCG
>JAVJPD010000138.1:0-7263 GCA_040216475.1 Rhodospirillales bacterium | reverse complement strand
CCAGCAGCGGCGCCACCACGATCAATACGAGATCGCTCAGCAAATCCGCGGTGACGGATGCATAGAGCGCCATCAGAAACGCCTTGCGCCCCTTGCCGCGCAAGCATCAGCTTATAACCGTCGTATACGGTTGCCGCCGCTTCCGGCGTCCCCGGCGTCGCGAAGCTGATCGTCGAGATCGATCCGCCGAACACGCAGCCTTTGTAGATGCCGATCAGAAGGCCGAGCATTTCCGGGGTCGGCAATTTGAATCCCAACGGCAGGAACAGGGCCATGCTGGTCGCCGCCGTCAACCCGGGCAGCGCGCCGCTGCGAACGGGTTATGCGTCCGCCTCGACCGATCGAAAGATTCCGGAAATGAAGTTCAGTGCCGCCTCCCTGGCGACATCGTACGGGTCGGCCTCATGAACCGCCCTTGTTCATCATTGCGACCAGCATGACCGCTCGGGGAAGACTGTCAAGAAACCAATGACCCCGAAAGGCAATGATTTCCGCCGGTTTTCGGGTTTCGGCGCGGGCCCGAAGGGCGGGCCGGCCTTATGCGATGGCCGCCGTAATGACCTCGGTGAAGGCCTTGGTGCCGAGCGGTCCGCCGAGATCGGGAGTGCGCGTAGACGGATCCGCCAGCGCTTTTTCGAGCGACTTTTCGATCGCCGCCGAAGCCTCGCGCAAGGCGTTCTGGCCGTGGCGCTGCCCCAGCCAGTCGAGCAGCATGACGACGGAGAGGACGAGCGACGTCGGATTGGCCTTGTCCTGGCCCGCGATATCCGGCGCCGCGCCGTGCTGCGCCTGCGCCATCGCGAAATCGTCGCCGGCGTTGATGCTGCCCGCCAAGCCGAGACTGCCGGACAGCTCGGATGCCTCGTCGGACAGAATATCGCCGTACATGTTGGTCGTGACGATCACATCGAAACGGGCCGGATCGCGAATCAGATACGCCGCCGTCGCATCGACGATCAGATCGTCCAGCTCGACGTCCGGGTAATTCTTGGCGACCTCACGGACCATCTTCAAAAACAGACCGTCCGACATCTTGAAAACGTTCGCCTTGTGCACGGCCGTTACTTTCTTGCGCGGCCGCGCGCGCGCCATTTCGAACGCCCAGCGCGCGATGCGCGTGCAGCCCTTGTCGGTAATCTTGCGCACCGCCAGCGCAATGCCTTCCTCGGGCATGAATTCGCCGCTGCCCATGTACATGTTGCGGTCGGCATAAAACCCTTCTGTGTTCTCGCGCACGATCACCAGATCGAGCGGTTTGTCGGTACGCGACAAGCCTTCACGGGCGCGCGCCGGGCGCACGTTCGCAAAAAGATCGAGGCCGGTACGGAATTCGCCGCCGACGCTGGTCTTACGCTTGACGTCCTTGGGATAATTGTAACTGTCGACCGGACCCAGGATCAGGCCGTCGGCGGCCTTTACCCGTGCCATCACGTCCTCGGGAACCAACACGCCGGTCTTGCGGTAGGCCGACAAACCGGCCTCGGCGAATTCGAACGTCAAATCGAGGGCGTATTTTTTTTTGACCGTATCGAGGATATCCATCGCCGATTGCGTGATTTCCGGGCCGATCCCCTCGCCTTCGATGACAACGATTTTCATGGTTGGGTCCCTTTTATCCTTATTGCGTTAAACCGTTATTCGATGGCCGCCGCGACGACCTTGCCGAAGGCCTGCGTGCCGAGGCTGCCGCCGAGATCGCGGGTGCGCGTTTCGGCGCTCATCAGGGCCTTTTCGACCGCCTTGTTGATCGAGGCGGCGGCATCGCTCAGGGTATTGGAGCCCTTCTTGCGTCCCAACCACTCGAGCATCATCGCCGCCGAAAGAATCAAAGACACCGGGTTAGCGATATCCTGACCCGCGATATCCGGCGCCGAGCCGTGCTGCGCCTGCGCCATGGCGATATCGTGGCTCGCGTTGATGCTCGGCGCGAGCCCCAAGCTACCGGCCAGTTCGGACGCCTCGTCGGACAACACGTCGCCATAAAGATTCGTGGTCACGATCACGTCGAAGCGATCGGGCTCGCGGATCAAGAGCGCCGCCATCGCATCGACGATCACGTCCTCGAGCTCCACGTCGGGAAACTGCGCGGCGACCTTGTTGACTTCACGCAGGAACAATCCCTCGCCCTGCTTCAAGACGTTGGCCTTGTGTACGGCCGTCACCTTCTTGCGCGGCCGCGCGCGCGCCGTCTCGAACGCGACCTGGGCGATCCGGTTGCATCCCTTGGCGCTGATCTTACGGACCGAGAGCGCCAGATCCTCGGTCGGCATGAATTCGCCGCTGCCCATGAACATGTTGCGATCGGCATAAAACCCTTCCGTGTTCTCGCGCACGATGACCAGATCGATCGGCCGCGGGGTTTTGGCGAAATCGGCGTAGCCCTTGGCCGGACGGATATTGGCGAAGAGATCGAGTTCCTTGCGGAAGGTCGCGGAAACGTTGATGCCGCCCTCCGATTCGGGCGGATAGGACATGTTGTCGTGCGGCCCGAGAATGAATCCGTCGGATGCCGTGACCGCGTCGAACACGTCCTGCGGTAAAGTCGTGCCGTGCTTCGCAAGCGCCGCATGGCCGACGTCGTATTCGGTGAACGCCAGGTCGAGCCCGTATTTGTCCTGGGCCGCCTTCAGAACCGTCATCGTCGCGGCCGTGATTTCCGGCCCAATCGCATCACAAGGCAAAACGGCAATCTTCATCGTGTCTCCTCCCGCTTGATCGAGCGGTTATACCTCAAAGCACAGGGTTGTGAACCGATGGTTACGCCGGCCGGGTTCCGTCGAGCAGGGTGCGATACAGCAAGCGTTTCGCGCCCGGCGGCAAATTGTGAGTCGCCGCATGCATCGTGCAACGATTATCCCACATCAACAGATCGCCGCGCTCCCAATGATGGTGATACTGAAACTCGGGGCGCAACGAGTGATCGTAAAGTTCCTGCAAAAGCGCCTTGCTCTCCTGCGGGTCCATGCCGGCGACGTATTCCGTGCGGGCGGCATTCACGTAGAGCGCCCGCCGGCCGGTTTCCGGGTGGGTCCGCGCGACGGGATGGACCACGTCCGGCACCTCGGCTTTTTCCTCTTCGGTCAGGGCCGCCAGCCGGATATCCGGATTGGACGTCAGGAACCGCTGCACCGCCTGCAACGGATCGATGCGCCGGCGGGTTTCCGCCGGCAGGGTTTCATACGCCCGATACATGTTGACGAAGCGGGTTTCCCCGCCCGACGGCGGCACCTCGACCGAATAGAGCAGCGTCGCCTTGCTCGGAATCTCCTTATAGGATTCGTCGGTATGAAAATGCTCTGCCCGTTTGAACGTCGTGCCGGTGCCGTGAACGTCCCGGTCCTCGCTCGAAACCACCGACACGTCGGGAAAGTCCTCGAGGCGCAGATGCCGGTAGATATGCGGGTGGGTCTTGCCGAACTGCCGGGCCGCCTCGAGGAACCCGGCGACATCGAAGGATTGGCGCCGGAAGCAAATCACCTGATGATCGAGAAATGCGGCATTGACCGCCGCCTTGGTCTCTTCGTCCAAGGCTTCGTTCAAATCGATGCCGGTGATTTCCGCACCCATCACGTCGCTCAAAGGACGAACCGTGACCTTCATGAACCCCTCCCATAGATATTGCTTTGCCCTATTCTTACACCAATTTTTCGGCACGGTCACCCGCCGCCACGGCAAGGATTTAGCGAAAATCGCGCCGAACGGTACTCCCTTGAATATTGCCGAAACCGGGCATAAGTTATACACGCTCGAGACGTCGGCATGTTTCCGGAGGATTGACGACACGCGATGAGCTTCGAAGTTCGAAAAATGGCTGGGGCGTTCGGCGCCGAAATCGTCGGTTTGGACATGAAACAACCGATGGATGCCGAAACGAAGGAAAGGGTAAACAAAGCCTTCGTCGATAATGTCGTGTTGTGCTTTCGCCGACAGACGCTGGAAACGCCCGAGGATTTTTTGATTGCGGCGCGACAAATAGGCGAACCGATGAAGCAGGTCGTCGCGACCTACCGCCTGCCCGGCTACGAAGACATCGAAGTTCTCACCAATCGGCAAACGGACGAGCGCGCGAAACACAAAAAGCCGATGACCCGCGGCGGCACTTGGCACACCGACCATTCAAATATGGAGTATCCGCCGAAAGCCACCATGTTGTATGCCATCGCCATTCCCGACGTCGGCGGCGACACTCAGTTCACCAATATGTACATGGCCTACGATGCCTTGCCCGCCGAGACGAAGGAGAAACTCAAGGGCAAGCGCGCGTTCCATGCCTACCTTTCGAGCCGGGCGCCGCGCAAGCTGCTGGAGCGCACGGAAGAAGAGAAGAAGGTCAGCGACGGCACCTGGCAGCCGCTCGTGCGGCTGCACCCCGAAACCGGACGCAAGGCCCTTTATCTGAATCAAATGCGCATCGAGCACGTGGACGGCATGGAGCACGAGGAAGGCCTCGATTTCATGGAAACGATCTACGCGCACTGCGATCAGCCGCAATTCCAATACAGCCACCGCTGGCATTTGGGCGATCTCCTGATCTGGGACGACCGCGCGTCGTTACACCACGCGACCTTCGACTTCGATCAAAGCCAGCTGCGTTACATGCACCGGACCATGCTGAAGGGCGAGAAGCCGCTTCTGGCCTGAGCGCCGGCGCCCTTCACGGTCGATTCCGGCTAAAACCCAAAACAGCGTTTTTCCGCCGGTTTTTCGGCGCCTTGACTGAGGGAAACCCTTAGAGAGATTAGGGTTTACCACAGTTTCTTCGTGCAAAACGCACCTTTATAACTCCAAGCCTAATGCCGAAAAACCGGCTCGAAAAAAGTGCCGGGATGCGCCCCTCTTCACCCAGACGGAAGTAAAACCGATGCTGAAAAAGAGCCCGATTGACACCAAACTGTTCGAGCAAATGGTCGGCCAAATGCCGATCAACGTCATGATCGCCGATATTCAGGACTTCCGGATCACTTACGTTAACGAGACGAGCCGGAAAACCCTCAAGGAGATCGAGCACCTGTTGCCCATTTCCGCCGATGAGATCGTCGGGCAGTGCATCGACATTTTCCACAAAGCCCCGGAACATCAACGCCGGATGCTGAGCGATCCGAACAATCTTCCGCATCAAGCCATCATCAAGGTCGGCGACGAGTCGCTCGACCTGCTCGTCACGGCCCTGCGCGACAAGCGCGGCCAATATGTTGCCGCCATGGTGACGTGGAGCATCGTTACCGACAAATTGAAAATCGAAGAGCAGACGGCACGGCAGAATCAAATGCTCGATCAGCTGCCGATCAACGTCATGCTGATGAATCCCGAAGATTACGTCATCACGTATGCCAACAAGACCAGCCTTAACACCCTGCGGCCGCTCGAAAGCCTGCTGCCTTGCAAAGCGGACGATCTGGTCGGGCAATGCGTCGATATCTTCCATAAAAACCCCGCTCACCAGCGCAAGCTCCTCGCCGATCCGAAAAATCTGCCGCACAAGGCGCAGATCACGCTCGGCGAGCACACCCTGAGCCTGTCGATCAGCGAAATGACCGATGCGAACGGCGGCTATTCGGGTGCGATGCTGACGTGGGACGTCATCACCGAGAACGTAAGATTTGCCAATGAAGTTCAGGGCGTGGTCGAATCCGTAGCGTCCGCCGCGACCGAATTGAAGGCCTCCGCCGAAACCATGGCGGCGACCGCCGAGGAAACCAGCACGCAATCGACCGCCGTGTCGTCGGCCACCGAGCAGCTGACCGCGTCCATCAACGAAATCTCCTCGCAGGTGACCCGTTCGGTCGAGATCACCTCGAGCGCGGTCGAGAAAGCCGGCCGAGCCAACGAGATGGTGCAAAGCCTGACGGAAGCCGCCGGCAAGATCGGCGAGGTCATCGGCCTGATTAAGGATATTTCCGATCAGACCAACCTGCTGGCCTTGAATGCGACGATCGAAGCCGCCCGCGCCGGCGATGCCGGCAAAGGATTCGCCGTCGTGGCCTCGGAAGTGAAAAACCTGGCCAACCAGACCGCCAAGGCGACCGAGGAGATCAGCGAGCAGATCACCGGTATTCAGGACGCCACCAACGGCGCCGTGACGGCCATCGAGGAAATCAGCAAGGTGATTTCGGAGGTCAACGAAATCGCGACGTCCATCTCGGGCGCGGTCGAAGAGCAGTCTGCCGCCACCCAGGAAGTCTCGAGCAACGTAACCGGCGTCAGCACGGCATCCGCCGAGACCGGCCTGGCCGCTACCCAGGTTCTCGCCGCCGCCGACGAACTCTCGCAACTCGGCGAGAAGATGAACACCAGCGTGACACAGTTTATTAACCGCGACGACTAGAGCGTGGACGATATCTCCCTGTGATTGATGCGGCCCTCACCCCCCGAAGGGCCGCATCAACTTTCTTGCACTTGCCGTAAGCCCCCCCTATAGTCGCGCCCTGATATGAGCGCTGATGCCCCGGGCACCGATACCTTTCCCCACAGCCATCTTCTTGGCATCGAAGGCCTTTCCCGAAACGAGATCACCCTGCTGCTGGACCGCTCCGAGTCCTACGTCGAGCAGAACCGTCAGGCCGACAAGCGCAAAACCCTGCTGCGCGGCCGCACGGTCATCAACCTTTTCTTCGAGGCCTCGACCCGGACCAGTACGTCCTTCGAGCTCGCCGGCAAACGTCTCGGCGGCGACGTTTTGAACATGTCGGTTTCCGCCAGCTCGATGCAGAAAGGCGAAACCATCGTCGACACCGCCATGACCCTAAACGCCATGCATCCCGACGTGCTGATCGTGCGCCATCAGGACTCGGGCGCGGTCAAGCTGCTCTCGGAGAAGGTCAACTGCGCCGTCATCAACGCCGGCGACGGCAAGCACGAGCATCCGACCCAGGCGCTGCTCGACGCCCTGACCATCCGCCGCCGCCGGGGAACCCTCAACGGCCTTCGGGTCGCGATCTGCGGCGATATCGCCCATTCCCGCGTGGCCCGTTCGAATATTCACCTGCTCAACACCATGGGCGCTGGCGTGCGCCTGATCGCGCCGAAAACCCTGGTGCCCGCCGGCATCGCGAACATGGGCGTCGAGGTTTTCCACGATATGGCGCAAGGCCTCAAGGACTGCGACATCGTGATGATGCTGCGGCTGCAAACCGAGCGCATGCGGGCGAATTTTTTCCCGTCGATCCGCGAGTACTTCCATTTCTTCGGACTGACCTACGACAAGCTGGCGAACGCCAAACCCGACGCCCTGGTGATGCATCCCGGCCCCATGAACCGCGGCGT
>JAVJPD010000137.1:0-1463 GCA_040216475.1 Rhodospirillales bacterium | reverse complement strand
GCAAACGAAGAATTCTAATTTTAATAGTGTCGCTCAACACATTGTCGAGTAAGTAATATCAAAATATGTGATATGAGTGAGGGGGAGCTGAAGCGATGTGTATATTCTAACGGACCCTTAAGATGGATGATAAAGGGTGAAAAGAAGGGCGTTAATCTATTTAACGCGCCAATCGATTTTACGAAAACCAGCGCTTCTCCAATAAACTAATCTACCGGCTGACCGCGCCGGTTTCGTCGGCGCGCAGTTCGAACGCGGCCTGCATCAGGGCACGCGTATAGGCCTCTCGCGGATTGTCGAAGACGTCCGCGGCCGGGCCCTGCTCGACCACCTGGCCGTTCTTCAGCACCACCAGATCGTGCGCCATCGCGCGCACCACCCGCAGATCGTGGCTGATGAACAAATACGACAACGCATCACGCTCTTGCAGATCGCGCAGCAGGTCGACGATCTGCGCCTGCACGGAGACATCGAGCGCGCTGGTCGGCTCGTCGAGCTCGATGAAGGCGCGCTTCAGCACCAGCGCGCGGGCGATCGAGATGCGCTGGCGCTGGCCGCCGGAGAATTCGTGCGGATAACGGTCGCGCATCGCGGGATCGAGGCCGACTTCGGTGAGCGCGGTGTCGATGCGCTCGCGCTTTTCCGCCTCGGAGCTGTCTTTTTCGTGGACCTCGAGGCCCTCGCCGATGATCTGGGCGATCGACATGCGCGGGCTCAGGGAACCGAACGGGTCCTGAAACACGATCTGCATTTGGCGGCGCAGGGGCTGCAGGTCTTTTTTCTGCAGGTTCTGAATTTCGCGGCCCCTGAAGACGATGCTGCCGGTGCTCGATTGCAGGCGGATCAGCGCGCGTCCGAGCGTCGTTTTGCCCGAGCCGCTTTCGCCGACGACGCCGACCGTGTGGCCTTCGCGTACCGTCAGCGTCACCCCGTCGACCGCCTTGACGTGACCGACCGTGCGTTTGACGACGCCCTTCTTGATGGGAAACCACACCTTGACGTCGTTTGCGGCGAGCACCTCGGGGGCGGTGTCGGGCACCGGCTCGGGGCGGCCCTTGGGCTCGGCGGCCAGCAGGCGTTGGGTGTATTCGTGTTGCGGGCGCTCGAACACGTCTCGAATCGTGCCTTGCTCGACGACGAATCCGCCCTGCATGACGCAAACGTTATGCGCCATGCGCCGCACGATGCCGAGGTCGTGGGTGATGAACAGCATCGCCATGCCGAGCTTTTCCTGCAACTCGTTGAGAAGTTTGAGGATTTGTGCCTGTATGGTGACGTCGACGGCGGTGGTGGGCTCGTCGGCGATCAGTAGGTCGGGTTCGTTGGCGAGCGCCATGGCGATCATGATGCGCTGCTGCTGGCCGCCGGAAAACTCGTGCGGCAGGGCGTTGAGGCGGGCGATCTGGTCGTCGAGGCCGACCAGGCGCATCAGCTCGACCACCCGCGCGTGCGCCTGATCCTTG
>JAVJPD010000136.1:0-4071 GCA_040216475.1 Rhodospirillales bacterium | reverse complement strand
TCATCAGTTCGATCACCGCCGGCTGATGGGATTTCACGGCGGCCTCGAACGCCGGGCCGAACTCGGCGGTCTTCGTCACCCGTTGCGCGAACGCGCCGAGCGCTTCCGCCATCTTGACGAAATCCGGATTGGTGAGATCGGTGCCGATGGTGCGGCCCGGGTAATGTTTCTCCTGGTGCATCCGGATCGTGCCGAGCATGCGGTTGTTGAAGATCAACACGATGGGATTGACGCCGTACATCTTCGCCGTCGCGATCTCGTTGCCGGTCATGCCGAAGCCGCCGTCGCCGACGCAGGCCACGGCGATCCTGTCGGGCCTGTGGAACTTCGCCGCGACCGCCGCCGGCACCGCGTAACCCATCGCCCCGACGGTACCGCCGACGAACCGCCGCCCCTTGCCGAAACGCAGGTAGCGGTGCGGCCAGCCGGAGAAGTTGCCGGCATCGACCGTGATCACGGACTCCTCGGGGAGCTTGGCGCGCAATTCGGTCATCACCGCGCCGAGGTCGAGATCGCCCGCGTAACCGGGCGACACCTGAAACGCCTCGTAATCCTTATGCGCTTGCGCGACCCAGGATTTCCAACGCGACGAGTCCACCGGCTCGAGCGATTGCACGGCTTCGGCGAACGCGGCCATGCCGGACGCGATGCCGAGCGTCGGCTGATACACCCGGCCGATCTCCTCGGCGGACGCATGCACGTGGATCAGCGGCTGGCGCGGCTTCGGCGGCTCGAACAACGAGTAGCCCTGGGTCATGATCTCGCCGAGGCGGGTGCCGACGGCCAGGATCAAATCCGCTTCCTTGACGTGCGCGATCAGTTTCGGATTGGGCGCGATGTGCAGATCGCCGGCGTAACACGGATGCGCGTTATCGAAAACATCCAACCGGCGGAACGCGCAGCAGGTCGCGAGGCTGTTCGCCTCGGCGAATTTGACGATGTTTGCGCGCGCTTCGTCGGTCCAGCCGCCGCCGCCGACGATCATCAGCGGCTTTTGCGCTTTCGCCAGCATGTCGCGCATCCGCGCCAAATCCTTCGGGTGCGGCGAACCGTGCATCGGCCGGAACGAATCCACCGGCGGCACGCTCGCGGGTTCGCGCAGCATGTCCTCGGGCAGCGCCAATGCAACCGGCCCGGGGTTGCCGGAACTCGCGGTTTGAAACGCGCGCGACACGATTTCCGGAATCTTCGACGGATCGCTGATCTGCTCGACCCATTTGGTCAGCGGCTTCATCATGTCGCGGTATTCGACCTCTTGGAACGCGCCCCGCCCCATCTCGTCGCGCTGCACCTGGCCGATAAAGGTGATCATCGGCGTCGAATCCTGCATCGCCGTGTGGATGCCGATGCTGGCGTTACACGCCCCGGGGCCGCGCGTCACCATGCAGATGCCCGGCTTGCCGGTCAGCTTGGCGTAGGCCTCGGCCATGTTCGCGGCGCCGCCTTCGTGGCGGCAGACGATCAGGCGGATTTCGTTGGAAACGTCGTACAGCGCGTCCATGACGGCCAGATAGCTCTCGCCCGGCACGCAGAAAACCGTGTCGACGCCATGGGTCCGTAACGCTTCGACGATCAGTTGGCCGCCGGTGCGCGCTTTTTCAGGCATGTTGAAGAGTCCCTTTAATGCGGTTTTTTTACTTCGGATGATATTAGAACGCCGACAAAGTGGCACAATTGCGCCGGAAATGGAATTCATGAATAACCGGCGCCGGGAATCCCCGGCTGCCGTTTCATGCCTTCCGAAACGAACGCACGATCCCGGTCAGAACCGGCAGGATTCCGAGGACGGCCACCACCGTGGCGCCGACCGGCAGATCGGCGGCGTAGGCCAGGAGCAGGCCCGCCATGCTGCCCGCGCCCCCCAGCACCCATCCCGCGATCAGCCGTGCCCCCCAACTGACCGCGAGCATCGATGCACTGAAGGCCGGAATAATAAGAAACGCGAAGACGACGAGAATGCCGGCCAGATGCACCGCCGAGGTGATCACGACCGCGAAGCAGGCGAAGAAAAGGCATTCCCAGACGAATGCCTGCGGCGGCGCGAAATCGGCGGAAGCGGAAAGCCGCCGGAACCGCCCGTGCGCCCATCCCAGGATGATTCCGATAACGCCGTACAGCACCGCCAACAAGACGATATCCCCCCACCGCACCCACAGCATGCTGCCGTTGAAGAGAGTCTTGAGTTCTTCCATGCCGGCGACGGAACGGCTGAGCACGACGATCGACAGCGCCGTGGTCACGACGTAGACGCAGCCGATGATGACTTCGCGGGCGGTCTTGTCGGGAATACGCCGAAGCTGGGCGAACCCGAACGCGGCGATGAGCGTGAACGCGAACGAAAACACCTGTCCGCTCGGGCCGTGAACGTTTTCGCCCAACAAAAACGCGACACTGGCGCCGAATGCCGCAACCTGCGCCAAGGCGATGTCGACGAAGATGATTCCCCGCGCCAACACGTGCAGCCCGAGATAAACGTGCGTCATGATCAGCAAGGCGCTCAACACGAACGCCGGCAGCAGAAAAATCAAGGCATCCACGTCAGATCACCTTCGCTTTGCGAAACGCCGCGACGATCCCGTCGAACAGATCGACGTAGGTTTCGATTCCGGGCGCCGCGCCGACCGACTGCGGCAGAACGACGACGGCGATGCCGGTTTTGTCGCGCAAAAATTCCGCGCCGCGCCGATCGTAGTACGGTTCCATGATCAGCGCCCCGATCTTTTCCGCCTTAATCCGGGCGATCAGATTTTGCAGATGCCTGGCTGACGGCGCGATTCCCGGCAGCGGTTCCACTTCGCCGGCAAGGGTCAAGCCGAAGGCGGCGGCCAGATAAACGAAGGATTTATGATACTGTAAAATCTTGTTGCCTTTTAAGGGTGCCAGGGCCGCCCGCCATACGTGCATGCGTTTCGTCACGGTGCTTTCGAAGGCTTTCGCCGCCGTCTCGTAGGCGCGCGCATGATCCGGGTCCAAGCGGGCGAAGCGCGCGGCAATGGCTTTTGCCATCGCAATACCGCGCATCGGATCGAGCCAATAATGCGGATTTCCCGCGGTGTGTACGTCGCCCATGGCCCGCGTAACCGTGCCGGTCGGCACATCCAGCAACGACACCGCTTTGGAAAGATCGAGATACCCCGGACCGCCCGGCAGAACTTTCGCATTACGTCCCGCCTGCAACGCCGCCGGAAGCCAGCCGACTTCCAGTTCGGCGCCGACCAGCAGCAGCACGTCGGCGCGGAAGACGCTCCGGATCATGCTGGGTTTTGCTTCGGCGTAATGAGGATCGCGGGAGCCCCGCGTGAGGCCCGTGACCGTGACGTGACCGCCGCCGACGGCGCGGGCAATCGCCGCCAGGTCCGCCGTCGTCGTCACCACGTTCAGGGCGGCGGCGGACTTGCCGAAGGCAAGCACCGCCAACACCGTCGCGATATAAGCGAACGATTTCATACCGCCCTCCCCTCAGAACTTATGAGCGAAGTGGCTGCCGAGGGAATACTCGAGCTGCAACCACACCGTATCGGCGGTTTTATCGTTCAGGTGTTCGGCCCAGTCCCGGTTGTACTGCAACCGGATCTTGCTGAACTCCGTCGGATGCCAGGTCAGGTTCGGCGACACCCGCCAGCGGGCATCACGGAAGGGATCGGCGGCATTATTACCGCTGCTGTCGGCATGTTCGAGCCGCAGGCCCGCGACCCAGCCGCGCTTGAAGCCCCACAGGGCCTGCGTATAGAAACCCCAGTCGTAGAGGTTCTTGTGATCGGGATCGCCGGCATCGAGCGCCTCGTATTTGCGGCCCATGATCTCGGACTGCCAGGCGACGAACGGGAAGCCGCCTTGCGACCGCTCGGGCTGCCATTTCATATAAAGATCCATGCCGAGCAAATACGTGTCGGTATTCGCGCCCGTGGCGTTGGGCCCCAAGGCGCCGGAGAACCCGAGATTGGCGCTCAAGGTATCCGATACGTCGACACCGTTGAGCCAGCGGGCCGACCACAGCAGATCGGAGAAGTTCCGCCCGCTGCGTTCCTGAAGCGTGAACCCGCCGATGTCCTCGCCTTCCTCGCCGAGGAG
>JAVJPD010000135.1:0-2188 GCA_040216475.1 Rhodospirillales bacterium | reverse complement strand
ATCGGTTCCGGAAGTCCCACCGCCTCGAGCATTTCGAGAACGGCGGCCTCCCGTTCCTCTTTCGTGCCGATGCCGTGAATGTCGAGGGGCTCGCCGATCTGCGCGGCGACCGTCATGCGCGGATCGAGCGCGCCCATCGGGTCCTGAAAGATCATCTGCATGTCCCGGCGCAAATCCCGCCAGTCCGACGGCGACAAGCCGTTCACGTTTTGACGGTCGAACCGCACCGTACCGGCGGTCGGTTCGTCGATACCCAAGACCAGCCGTCCGGTCGTCGTCTTGCCGCAACCGCTCTCCCCGACGATGCCCAGGGTCTCGCCTTCGCGCAGATCGAAACTGACGCCGTCGACGGCCCGGATAACTTCCGGTTCCGCGAACGGATGCGCGCGGCGTTTGCGGAAATGCCGCACCAGTCCCTCGACCGAAAGAATCTCGGCGCGCTCGGCCGGCGGCGTATCGAGCGGCACCATCACGCGATTCCTTGCGGGTGGAAGCAAGCCGATTGCTGTTCGCGACGAATCGCTTCGAGGACGGGGATTCCCTGCCGGCAACGTTCGCTCGAAAACCGGCAACGCGGCTCGAACGTGCACCCCGGCAGCGTTTCGAACGGCGAGGGAATAGAGCCCTCTATGGGATGCAGGTGGCCGACATTGCGATCGACCCGGGGAATCGAGGACAGCAGGCCGATCGTATAGGGATGCGACGGCCGCCGGAACAGATCGATGACGCTCGCCTCCTCGACGATACGTCCCATGTACATCACGGCAACGTCGTCGGCCTGTTCCGCGACCACGCCCAGATCGTGGGTTACCAACACCAAAGCCATGCCGTATTCCCGCTTGAGCTGCTGCAGCAGCTCCAAAATCTGCGCCTGAATCGTCACGTCGAGCGCTGTCGTCGGTTCGTCCGCGATCAGAATCTTGGGGCGGCAGGCCAACGCCATCGCGATCATGGCGCGCTGATTCATGCCGCCCGACAATTGGTGCGGGTATTCGCCGAGGCGCCGCTTCGCCTCCGGAATACCGACCGTATCGAGCAGGCGCAACGCTTCCGCCCGGCCCGTGGTCTTGTCCATGCCCCGATGCAGGGTGAGGCTTTCGACGAGCTGCCGGCCGATGGTATGCACCGGATTGAGCGAACTCGACGGGTCTTGGAAAATCATCGCGATATCGTGGCCGCGAATCCGGTCGAGTTTCGCCGGATCGATCCGCAGCAGGTCCATGCCGTTATAGAGGATTTCGCCGTGCACCACATGGCCGTTCGGCGGCGTCAGGCGCAGCACGGCATGGCACGTCACGCTCTTGCCGCAGCCGCTTTCCCCGACAAGACCGAGGGTCTTGCCGGGGGCGACTTTCAGGGAAACGTCGCTGACGGCCGTGATGATTCCTTCTTCGGTTTCGAAACAGATTTCGAGACCTCGAATCTCCAGAAGCGACTCCGCCGTGTTGCCGGGGGCGTTATGAGGGGCGTTATTCAGCGAAATCACCCCTTGATCTTGAGGACATCGGGGCGGAAATCCATGAAGAAGATCGGATACGGCGTCCATTCGATCTTCTTCTTAACGCCGTAGCTCATCAGCGGATTGTAAAGGATCGTCGCCGGCATTTCGTCCTCGAAAACGTCGAGGACTTTCTGAAATTCCTTGTAACGCTCCTTCGGATCGCCGCTCGCCAGAATCTTCGCAAGCCCGCCGTTGAAGGCCTCCGGCGCCTCCCAGAACTTGTACTTGCGCTGAACCGGCGCGCGATCGCCCCAGTTGATCATCAAGGCACCGGTCGGATCGGGAAGACGGTACGTGTTCGACCAGTCGAAGATTTCGACGCCCTTGGCGCGCACCGCCGAACGGTTGTCGACGAACTTCAACTCGACGTTGATGCCGACTTTCTTCCACATTTCCTGGAGAATTTGCGCGGCTTCCATGCCGTTCTTATAGTAGTTGGGAACCGATCGGTACGTGATGAAGCTGCCGTCGTATCCCGATTCCTTGACCAGCTTTTTAGCCTTTTCCGGATCGTAGACGTAACCCTTGCGCTTGGGATTGTACATCTCCCCGTAGTACGGCAATTGATGGCCCCTCGGCGTGAAGTTCTTGCCGCCCCAAAGGGTGTCGCGCAGCTTGTCGCGGTCGATGGCGAGGCTCAAGGCTTGGCGCAGGCGCTTATCCTTGAGCTTTTCCGAGACCGGCGCA
>JAVJPD010000134.1:0-3242 GCA_040216475.1 Rhodospirillales bacterium | reverse complement strand
GCCGTACAGCGCGAAGTTCGCGGAAAATACCGCGACGTTATGATGCCGGAGCAGGGATTCGTTCTTGAACAGCGGCGCGCCCATGGGAATGCCGAGCGCCTTGGCCTCGTTCGAGCGCGCGATGATGCAGCCGTCGTTGTTCGACAGCACCACCACCGGGCGGTTCTCCAGGTTCGGCGCGAACACGCGTTCGCACGAGGCGTAGAAATTGTTGCAGTCGACCAGCGCGAAAATCTTTTGCATCGTGCGTCGCTTAACGCCGCTCGAACTGATGAATGGCGCTCGCCACCACGCCCCAGATCGTGCAGTCAGGATCGCGTCCGATCGGGATCGGCGGGTAGCGCGGATTCTCGGCGATCAGGAACCAGTCCTTGTCGGTCCGGTGCAGGCGCTTGACCGTCAGTTCGCCGTCGAGGGCGGCGATGACGATGTTGCCCGGGCGCGCCTCGAGGCTGCGGTCGACCAGCAGAAGATCGCCGGGGAAGATGCCGGCGCCGGTCATGGAGTCGCCCTTCACCCGCATGATGAAGGTGGCGGCGGGGCGGCGGATCAGGTGTTCGTTGAGATCGAGGGTGCCCTCGACGAAATCCTCGGCGGGCGAGGGGAAGCCGGCGGCGACGGCGGCGCCGGCCAGCGGCAGCGGCCGGGCGGTTCGGGAGGCGGGGCGGTATATCGTCGGGGCGGGCATGGCAACGGTCTTATACCGAAGAATAGAACATATCATGAACATACTCGGATAAGCCGTGGCATATCAAGCGGATATTGCCATTTACGATTTATTTAGATGGGATTCCTATCCTAACACGAATCGATTCGGCCCCCACGTATGAACCGCCGCAATCAAGGAGCCCTGGGAATCATGGATACGACCATCGCCAGAGACGCCACCGCCGAGCCGCCGTTGCCGCCGCAGGAGCGGTTAGGCCGTCCGGGTATACGCCAAGCCGGGCCGAAAGCGCCGGGCGGCGCCGGGATCGAACGCCGCCTGAACCTGCATTCGGTGCATATCCTCGCCATCGAGGCGGTCGTCGCCGCCATGCCCAAAGGAAACGGCATCGACGCGGCGCGGGTCTACGCCTACATCGACGAGCGCGCCGGGGAAACCAACGCCAATCTCGGCGCGTCGGCGAAAAAGGTCGCCGCCGAACTGATGCAGTCCGCGGGAACGGCGGGAACAGCGGGAACGTGGGGTATTTTACCCCAAACCGAAATGATGAAACGGGCCGCGAGCTGGGTGATCGCCATCGGCGGCGCCATCGCCATCGTGACGGCCGGTTTCGTCGGCATCGCCGCCCTGGTCATCAAGGGCGGTTTCGGCGGCTGAACGTTCGGCGCCTATCCCCTTGATGCGGCGTCTTGCCGATTGAAACGCGCTTGATCCGGGTCAAGACCGGTATTTCCGGTTACGGCTACATAGGCTGCGAAGTATTTCTTCACATCAAGTACACACCCTCTTTGCAGCGCTCCCGGTTCGCCGGGAGCGTTTTTTTCACGCGGGAAGCGGGCGCGGGCCGAGCAGAATGATGCCCGCGCCGATCACGCACACGGCGGCGCCGATCAGATCCCAGCGGTCCGGGCGCACGCCTTCGATCAGCCACAGCCAGCCGAGCGAGGCGGCGATGTAGACCCCGCCGTAGGCGGCGTAGGCGCGTCCCGCGAAGGCGGTATCGATCCGCGTCAGCAGGTAGGCGAAGGCAACGAGCGCGAGCACGCCGGGGATCAGCCACAGGGCCGATTTGCCGAGGCGCAGCCAGGCCCAGAAGGCGAAGCAGCCGCCGATCTCGCAGGCGGCGGCGAGGGCATAAACGGCGAAGGCGCTGAGGTTCGGCATGAGCTGTCCTTTCGTTATGCTTTCGATATGCTTTCGTAGGCGCTTGGCGGATGAAGCGCCGGGGTTCCGGGCTTTACGGCGCGCCTCCGGAACCAATTGTTTACTTTTTCCGATCCAGAATAGCCCGAAAGCGCGCTACACTGCCAGACGCGCTTCGAAACGACATGTCTCGAAAACGTTTTCCCCCGACAGGGGTGGGCCGGATGAACACGAAAAACCGTTACCTGACTCCGGGCGCCGAGGCCGCCGTTCCCGGGAACGATGAAGCGGACACGCGCGGCAATCCGACGCCGGAACAGCGCGCCGAGTTTATCGTGCGCGAGTTGGAGGAATTCATCCGCAAGCACCGCACCGTCGCCGGCATGTCGTTCGCCGAATGGCGCGACATGGCGAAGAAGGAAATCGCCAACGCGCTGACCGAGGCGGAAAAGGATTATCACGAGCACGACACCGTGATCCGGCGCTTGCTGATCACCGTTGCCGCCGTGATGGTGACCATCGGTTTCTGGGGCACGGCGATGGCGTTCGACAAGGCGCATTACCTCGTCGTCGGCCTGATCTGCGCGATTGCCGGGATTTGGCTGTTCGCCATCGTGCTCGATTGGCGCCTGCGCCGCTACTTCAAGGTTCGGGCGGGGGCCAAGCGCAAGCAGTCCCTACTCAGGATCGCCGGCCTGACGCGGCGTATCAAGCGCATGGAAAAGCAGCTCGAGGACGAGGCCAGGGAACTCGAGAAGACGGTCGAGGCGTTCGCCAAGCTCAAGCGCGAGAAAAGCCCCGAGCGGGTGGCGATGGAGGCCCAGGTTCAGGAGCAAATCCGCGAGTTGCGCAAGAAAATCGGCGCGGACACGAAGAAGGGTCTGCAGGCTGGCACCAAGGCGGAAAGCAAGGCCCCATAAAGCGGACCTGCGGGCTGGCATCCCCGCGCAAACGCCGCTATTCTCCCGCGCCTATCGAGAAAGAGCATTCCCGGAGAGACCAGCGATGTCCGCACCGAAGCACAAGATCGACAAGAGCAAGCTGCCGAGCCGCCACGTGAGCATAGGGCCCGAGCGCGCCCCGCACCGGTCCTATTACTACGCCATGGGCCTGACGGAAGAGGAGATCAACCTGCCGTTCGTCGGCGTGGCGACCTGCTGGAACGAGGCCGCGCCCTGCAATACGGCGCTGTCGCGCCAGGCGCAGTCGGTGAAGCAAGGCGTCAAGGCCGCCGGCGCGACCCCGCGCGAGTTCACCACGATTACGGTGACCGACGGCATCGCCATGGGCCACGCGGGCATGAAGTCGTCCCTCGTCAGCCGCGACGTGATCGCGGACTCGGTCGAGCTGACCATGCGCGGGCATTGCTACGACGCGCTCGTCGGTTTGGCGGGCTGCGACAAATCCCTGCCGGGCATGATGATGGCGATGG
>JAVJPD010000133.1:0-5759 GCA_040216475.1 Rhodospirillales bacterium | reverse complement strand
CCGGCGTCGTTGATGTAATATTCCTTGGTGACGGCGAAACCCGCCTTCTCCAGCAGGCCCGCGAGGGCGTCGCCGACCACGGCGCCGCGGCCGTGTCCGACGTGCATCGGCCCCGTGGGATTGGCGGAAACGTATTCGACGTTCACCTTCTCGCCGCCGCCGACTTGTGAATCCCCATAAGACGGCCCGGCCCGCAAAATCTCCTTCAACCGCTCGAACCAGAATCCGGCGTCGAGGCGCATATTGATAAAGCCCGGCCCGGCCACTTCCGTGCCGGTCACATGATCGAGCGCCCGGCACCGTTCCGCGATGAGCTCGGCCAGATCGCGCGGTTTCCGCCCGGCCGGCTTGGCCAGAACCATCGCGGCGTTGGTGGTGACGTCGCCGTGCGCGGCCTCGCGCGGCGGCTCCACGCTGAGGCGGGAACTATCGAGCCCGGCGGGCAGCGCGCCCTCCTTTATCAGGCCCTCCACCACGGATACGACTTGCTGTTCGAAATGCTGAAAGAGATTCATCGGTCTTATTATTTCTCTTAAGAGGTGCGGGCCTGGACGTCGAACAGGCGCTGATGCTCGTCGAGGGCATAGCGGTCGGTCATCCCGGCAACGTAATCGGCGACGATTTGAGCCGTCTCCTGGCTTTTGGGCGCACCGGCCAAGGCGCGCCATTCGCTCGGCAGGCATTCCGGCTCCTCGACCAGGAGCCCGAACAGATCGCGCACCACCCGGCGGGCCTTGCTGGTCATGCGGTTCAGCTTGTAATGGCGGTACATGTTCTCGAACAGGAATTTCTTCAAATCCCGGTCATGGGCGCTCATCCGCGCGGAGAACGCCGCGACCGGCTGTTCGAGCGTGCGGATATCGTCCGCCGTTTTCGGCTTGGCATCGGCGATGCGGCTTTGGGTCTCCGCCAGCAGATCGTCGACCATCAGGCCGATCAGGCGGCGCACCGCCTCGTGAATCAGCCGCGAGGTCTCGATCTCTGGATACGCCTTCTGCACCTCGGCGAATACCGGGCCGACCAGGGGCACGTCCTTCAGGTCGGCGATGGTGAACAGACCGGCGCGCAGGCCGTCGTCGATGTCGTGGTTGTTGTAGGCAATGTCGTCGGATAATGAGGCCAACTGGGCCTCGGGCCCGGCGAAGGTATCGATCTCGAGGTCGTGCCTGGCGTTGTATTCGACGATGGTATGCGGCAGGGGCGCGTTCTTGCCCGCGTTCTTCGAGAGCGGCCCGGTCAGCGGGCCGTTGTGCTTGACCACCCCCTCGACGGTTTCCCAGGTCAGATTCAGGCCGTCGAACGCGGCATAACGCTGTTCCAGGTGCGAGATCACCCGCAACGACTGCGCGTTGTGATCGAAGCCGCCGTAGGGTGCCATGGTTTCCTTCAGCGCGTCCTCCCCGGCGTGGCCGAACGGCGGATGGCCGAGATCGTGCGCCAGGGCCAGCGCCTCGGCGATGTCTTCGTTGAGATTGAGAAACCGGCAGACCGATCGTGCGATCTGGGAAACCTCGAGGCTGTGGGTCAGCCGGGTGCGGAAGAAATCGCCCTCGTGGTTGACGAACACCTGGGTCTTGTATTCGAGGCGGCGAAACGCCGCCGAATGGATGATTCGGTCGCGGTCGCGCTGAAAGGCCGAGCGGGTCGCGCTCTCGGGCTCCTCGTAAAGGCGGCCCCGGCTGGTCTCCGGGCGGCAGGCATACGGTGCCAAATGCTCGTTTTCGATCATGGCTGGAACCTACTCGCCTGCCCGATGGGACGCAACGGCGTGAAGATATTACAGGCCCCGGATCGGGGGGTGTTTGACATTTGCCCCAAAGCCCCTACATAAATGCTGTGTTTCGGCCTTTCATAAGGCCCCTGATTCCGGAGATTTCGATGCCCGAAGGCACCGCCACGGCGGACGAAAAGAAAATCAGCGTCAGCGACAGCGCGTCCCGGCGAATCAAGGAGCTCATCGCCCAGGAGGGCAACGACGCCCTGATGATGCGCGTCACCGTCAACGGCGGCGGCTGCTCGGGCTTCACCTACAATTTCGCCATGGACGACAAGACCAACGAGGACGACCTGATTTTCGAGAACGCCGGCGCCAAAGTGGTGGTCGACGACACCTCGCTGGATTTACTCAAGGGCGCCGAACTAAACTACATCGAGGACCTGATGGGCTCCTACTTCGCCTTCCAGAACCCGAACGCCGCCTCGACCTGCGGCTGCGGCACCTCCTTCTCCATTTAGCCTCCTCAAACCACAGAGACACAGAGAAAAAGAAAAATCTCTGTGTCTCTGCGCCTCTGTGGTTTAATCCCGCCTCGCTATGGCCATACGATTAAAGTCCGACTCCGCATTCGGGCCGTCATTTTGGGGAAATATTCGTGAAGATCGCCACCTGGAACGTCAATTCGATCAAGGCGCGCCTCGCCGTCGTCACCCGCTGGCTCAAGGAAGCCGCGCCGGACGTGGCGCTGCTCCAGGAATTGAAAACGACCGACGAAAACTTCCCGCGCCTGGAAATCGAAGACCTCGGCTACAACGTCGCCGTCTCCGGACAGAAGACCTACAACGGCGTCGCGATCCTCTCGAAGTTTCCCATCGACGTGGAGCTGACCGCGCTCCCCGGCGACGGCAAGGACGAACAGGCCCGCTACATCGAGGGCTTTACCAATGGTGTACGCGTCGCCTCGATCTACCTGCCGAACGGCAACCCCATCGGCACCGAGAAGTTCTCCTACAAGCTCGCCTGGATGGAGCGTTTGTACGAACACGCCAAGAACCTGCTCGAAACCGAAGACGCCTTCGTGCTCGGCGGCGATTACAACGTGATCCCGGAGCCGGGCGACGTGTACGATCCGGAAGGCTGGAAGAACGACGCCCTGTTCCAGCCCGAATCCCGCGCCGCGCTCCGCAAGATCGTGTTCCTCGGCCTGACCGACGCGTTCCGCGCGCTGTCGCCGGAATACGGCCGCTATACCTGGTGGGACTACAAGGCCGGAGCCTGGCAGAAGGACAACGGCGCGCGCATCGATCATCTGCTGCTGTCGCCGCAGGCGGCGGATAAGCTCGTCTCCTGCACCATCGAGCGCACCCCGCGCGGCTGGGAAAAGCCGTCGGATCACACGCCGGTCGTGTGCGAATTGCTGGACGCGGAATAACCGCCATGAAACTCGTCTCCCCATGAAACTCGTTTCCAAAGAACTGTTCGTCATCCCGATCAAGCACACCGGCGGCAAGCGGGTGAGCCATCGCGGCAACTGGGTGCTGCTGCGCTTGGAGACCGGCGGCGGCTTCGTCGGCTGGGGCGAAGGCAGTGATTCCCGTGATGAAGAAAACTGCATCGAGCTCATCGAGAAGATGAGCGACGATCTGCTGGAAATGGATTTCGACCCGCGCGAGCTGGCGCTCCAACTCGCCCGCGAGGCGCCGCCCGAGCGGATGCCGCGCACGGCAAGAAGCTGCATCGCCCAGGCGCTGACCGACATCGCCGCGCAATCGCGCCACGGCTCGGTCGCCATGATGCTGACCGGCGGCGCCGAGATCGACACCACCGTGCCGGTCTACGCCAACATCAATCGCAAGGTGAAGAACCGCAAGCCCGTGTTCGTGGCGGCGGCCGCGCGAGAGGCCATTGCCGCCGGCATCCAACGCATCAAGTTCGCGCCGTTCGACGAGGTCTCGCCCGAAGCCCTCGAAACCGAAGGCGAGAAAATCGTCCGGCCCGGCATCGAGCGGCTTGAAGCCTTGCGCGAGGCGGTCGGCACGGAGCCCGATCTGATGCTCGATCTGCATTGGCGTTTCACGCCCAAGACCGTGCCCCTGCTCGCCGAGATCGCGCGCCAGTTCAACGTCAGCTGGATCGAAGACCCCCTGCCCGTGTTCGACCCGGGCGATCTGGCGAAACTCCGCAAGCTCTCGGGCGCGATCATCACCGGCGGCGAGGCATTGTTCACGTATCAAGATTTGGAAGCGCTGGCGAAAAGCGGCGCGGTGGACCTCCTCATTGCCGATGTGAAATATGTCGGCGGCACGCTGGAGCTGGACCGCATCTGCAAGATGGCGGCGAGCCACGGCGTCGCCTTCGCGCCGCACAACCCGAGCGGGCCGGTCTCGACGGCGGCGAGCGCGCACGTGGTCGCGGCCAACGAGAACGCGGAAGTGCTGGAATATTCCTTCGGCGAAGTACCCTGGCGCTACGACGTCGCGGAAGGCGAAATCCTCAAGGACGGCCGCCTCACCGTCGCCGGCCCGGGCTACGGAATCACCATCCACCCGGAAAAAGCCGGCGCGCCGGCTTAAGCCCGAAACAACAGCTATGCCGTCATGCCCCGGCGAAAGTCCGGGGCATCCAGTTTACAAATTCCTGGATTGCCCGGGCGGAGCCTGTCCTCCGGCTGGCCTTTGGCCAGTCCGGTGGGCCGGGCAATGACGATCATGAAGAAAAAACCGTTAGTTCAAATATCCGCGTAGCAATGCGTTTCGGCCTTGGCGCCGGGATGGCAGACCGCGCCGTTGAGCGCGTTGCCGACGGTTTGCGCGTAACGCCAGAGCGCGCCCGATTGGAAATCGGTCGTCTTGGGCTTCCAGTCCTTGCGGCGCTTTTCCAATTCCTCGGCCGACACGTCGACGTCGATGGTGCCGGTCACGGCATCGATGGTGATGATGTCGCCGTCTTTCAGCAGGCCGATGGGGCCGCCGACCGCGGCTTCGGGGCCGACATGGCCGACGCAGAAACCGCGCGTCGCGCCCGAGAACCGCCCGTCGGTGATGAGCGCCATCTTGTCGCCCATGCCCTGGCCGTACAGCGCCGAGGTGGTCGACAGCATTTCGCGCATGCCGGGGCCGCCCTTGGGGCCCTCGTAGCGGATGACGATGACCTCGCCTTCCTTGTAGTTGCGCAGCTGCACCGCGTCGAACGCGTCTTCCTCGCAGTCGAAGCACCGGGCCGGGCCGGTAAATTTCTGGTTCTTCATGCCCGCGACCTTCACGATGGCGCCCTCGGGCGCGAGATTGCCCTTCAAGCCGACGACGCCGCCGGTCGGCGTGATCGGCTTGCCCGCCGGATACACCACGTCCTGATCCATCGGGAATTCCACGCCTTCGAGATTTTCGGCGATGGTCTTGCCCGACACGGTCATGCAATCGCCGTGAATGAACCCGGCATCGAACAATGTTCTCAAGACCACCTGAACGCCGCCGACCTCGAACAAATCCTTGGCGACGTATTTGCCGCCCGGTTTCAAATCCGCGATGTAAGGCGTCTTCTTGAAGATTTCGCAGACGTCCATCAGATCGAAGTCGATACCCGCTTCGTTGGCAATGGCCGGCAGATGCAGGCCCGCGTTGGTCGAGCCGCCGGTGGCGGCGACGATGGTCGCGGCGTTCTCCAAGGCTTTTCTGGTGACGATGTCGCGTGGGCGCAAATTGCGCGCAATCAGCCCGACGATGGCCTCGCCCGAGGCTTCGGCGTAGGCGTCGCGCGAGGCATACGGCGCGGGCGCGCCCGCCGAACCCGGTAAGGCCAAGCCGATGGCTTCGGACACGCACGCCATGGTGTTGGCGGTGAACTGGCCGCCGCAGGCGCCGTCCGACGGACACGCGACGCATTCGAGTTCATGCAGTTCCTCGTTCGACATATTGCCCGAACTGACTTGGCCGACCGCCTCGAACACGTCCTGCACGGTCACGTCCTTGCCGTGAAACCGGCCGGGCAGGATCGAACCACCGTACATAAAGATGCTCGGCACGTTCAAGCGCACCATCGCCAT
>JAVJPD010000132.1:0-1029 GCA_040216475.1 Rhodospirillales bacterium | reverse complement strand
ACAGCCGCCGCAAACATCGACTGATTTGAGGACATGAACTGATGGCCGACACATTTGATCTTACCGTAATCGGCACGGGACCGGGCGGGTATGTCTGCGCCATTCGCGCCGCCCAGCTCGGCATGAAGGTCGCCGTTGTCGAGAAATGGCCGAGTTTCGGGGGCACCTGCCTCAATATCGGTTGCATTCCGTCCAAGGCCCTGCTGCACGCTTCGGAAATGTTCGAGGAAGCCGGCCATACCTTCCCCCAGCTCGGCATCGATGTGGGCGCCCCCAAGCTCAACCTGCCCGCCATGATGGCGCACAAGGACGATACTGTCGCGTCCAACACCGGCGGCATCGAATATCTGTTAAAAAAGAATAAGATAACGGCGTTCAAGGGCGCTGGTAAGATTGCCGCGCAGGGCAAGGTGACCGTCACCGCCGAGGATGGTTCGGCGACCGATATCGAAACGAAAAACATCGTCATCGCCACCGGTTCGGTGTCGGCCAATCTGCCGGGCATCGAGATCGACGAGGACAAAATCGTCACCTCGACCGGCGCGCTCAAGCTCGATAAGGTGCCTGATAACCTGCTGGTTATCGGTGCCGGGGTCATCGGGCTGGAACTCGGCTCGGTCTGGGCCCGCCTCGGCGCCAAGGTAACCGTGGTCGAATTCCTCGATCGCATCCTGCCCGGCATGGATCTCGACGTCGCCAAACAGTTCCAGAGAATGCTTTCAAAACAAGGGTTTGACTTCAAACTCGGCATGAAGGTCACCGGCATCGAGAAGACCGAAACCGGTCTTGTCGCAACCCTGGAACCCGCCGCGGGCGGCGAGGCTTCCACGCTTGAGACCGATATCGCGCTGGTCTCGATCGGCCGCGTCCCGTTCACCGACGGGCTCGGCCTTGATGAGATCGGCGTCGAACGCGACAAGCGCGGCCGGGTCGTAACTAACGGACATTACAAGACAAATCTCGACGGCATCTACGCGATCGGCGATGTGATCGCCGGGCCGATGCTGGCCCACAAGGCCGAGGACGAAG
>JAVJPD010000131.1:0-1197 GCA_040216475.1 Rhodospirillales bacterium | reverse complement strand
CCGCCGACCAGCCCGCCGCCGACGATCAGCGCATCGGTGTTTAGGGCACCGCCTGTCCCGTATGCATGTCCCGGCGTCATAAAGACCTCTTCGCGCTTTATAAAAACCCTGTCCAGTCCTTTCGCCGGGGCTCCCGGCCTGCCGGACTGTGACATTTCCGCACCAACTTTTCTAAAAATAATCCCGGCTTTGCGGGAGATCTGCTCCCCCGCCGGCTTCGGACATACAATTATTTCACTAAGTCATTGAGTTTCAACGGCTTATTAAAACGATCCCGATGGGACCAACGGCACCTCCCATTATGCACAAAAAATAGGCTGTTATTTTTTTGTGCTTTTCATTTAATCATCGCTATGTCATTGTTTTTTCACCTTACGGGGGCAGACGCTCGGAAAACATTGATATTAAAGGGTTTTTTGGGCGGCAAACAATGGCATGTTTTTTGATATAGACGCTATGAGGGCCGATACGAAAAACAATTCTTGAGGCCAGATCTTTATAATTCCGCTCTTGGGCGCCGAGACAGAGGGCAACGAAGCCGAGCTGACTAAAGCCCCGAGCATCTAGAAACAACCGATGATCGGAGGGTTAAAAATGAAAAAACAGATTCTAGCTACAGTCTTCGCGGCAGCCTTGGCGTTGCCGTTCGCGGCGAACGCCGCCGAACCTGTCGTCACTTCGAAGCAGCTTGGCGGCGGTTCCTTTTCCGGTGGCGTGAACTTCGTCAACCAATACCTGTTTCGCGGCATTCCGCAGTCGGGCGGCACCCCCGCCCTGCAGGGCGAGATCGGCTACACCCAGCCGATCGGACCGGTCTCCTTGAGCGTCGGCGCCTGGGGTTCGAACGTCGACTTCAACGACGGCGACGAAGCCTCCGTCGAAATCGACTACACCATGGGCCTGAGCGGCGCGGTCAAGGGCTTCAACTGGGGCGTCGGGGGTATCTATTACAGCTATCCGGGCGCGGCCAGCTCTCTCAACTACGACTTCTGGGAAGTCTACGGAACTCTCGGGTACGACTTCAAGGTCGCGTCCGCCGAAATCGGCATCAATTACTCGCCGGACTACTTCGGCGAGTCGGGCGACGCGGTGTACTACTCGGGCAACGTCAACATCCCGCTCGGCAAGTACGTCGACCTCGGCCTGCACGTCGGTTATCAGACGATCGACAACAACGCGGCCTTCGGCACTCCCGAT
>JAVJPD010000130.1:0-2989 GCA_040216475.1 Rhodospirillales bacterium | reverse complement strand
CCGCTTCCTGCACCTGCTCGACAAACCGGAACAGATCGATCAGGCCGAACTGCTGATCGACGTCTACGAGAATGCCCTCGCCCGTCTCGACAACCTGCGTCAGTACCATGAACGGAACGAGGGCTATCTCGCCGCCTGGCTCGACCACGACATCAAAACCGTCGAGAACCGTCTCGCCTGGCTGCAGTCGTTCCGCGACAAGCTCGACAAATAATCGAACGCCGAGGGATTACCGCCCCGCCGCCGCCATGTTGGCGGCATTGGTCGCCGCCGTTTTTTCGGGAAAGAACTTGGCGATGATCATGTCCAGGCCTTCGAGCAGCATTTTTCCCTGATCGTCGATTTTTCCCGTGATCGATTGCGAAACGGTCAATTGCATGGCGAGGACGCACAGTTCCATCACCTGCAGTTCCTTAGGCCCGATGTCATCAAGGTATTCGATCACCCGGCACAAACGATCGGCGATCCGGGTCAGCAGATCGTAACCGAAACTGCCCGCCTGCCCCTTGATGGTGTGTGCCACGAAAAAAAGATCCTCCAGGGCCGGCTGCGGTTCGCCCGGATCGGCCTTGAGCGCGGCCATGGTGCGACGCAATTTGGAGAGATCCTCCTTGACGAGATGGAAGTAATTGTTGGCCTCCTTCGAGATCACGGACTCGGCGCGCTCCAGGGTTTCCTCGTCGACGGCGCCGGGCCCGCCGACTTTGACCTTGGATTTGATCACGTTGGGCGCCTTGATGAACTCGACGCCGTTTCCGGAGGAATCGCCCTCAGTCATTGCTATCCTTGACCCAGGTTTGTCCCGCGACGGCCGCGCCGATACCGGAACAATGACACCGCACCCTAACGCAGATAAATATCGGCGTTCCAGGGCGCCGTCACAACAGCCCCAGATCGCGCAGCGCCGTCGCCATCGATTCCGGCATTTCCGCGGTTTCCGCCGCGCCGTGCGGCGTATCGGAATCGCCCGGCGCCTGCGCCGGGTCCAAGTACCGCCAGCCCTGAAATGCCCGCATCGAGCGAATCTGCGTCGCCACCAGATGCGGATCGAGGATCAGGGCGCAGCGTTTGGTCTCGTCCTCGGCGGTGATGCGTTCGATATCGAGGATGCGCTGGCGGGCCCGGACGAACCCTCTGATAACCCAGTAGATGGAGCCGTTTTCCTTTAGCTCTTCCGCGCGCTTCGGCACGTGGCGGGTGATATGGCGGAGTTTGCCCGGCTCGCCCCGATCCGCCGCCTGGCTCAGGCGCTCGCGCTGGCGCTCGGCCAAGTGATCGATGTCGCGGATACCGACGGCGAGCTTGATCAGATGTACCACGGCTCCCCTACCATCCGGTTTCTTGCAGTTTCTTCTTGATCATCCACATCCGGTCCGACCCCCAAAACCCTTCGCCGTCGATAATGAAGAACGGCGAGCCGAACACGCCGCGCTCGACGGCAGCATCCGTCTCCCGCGTGAACCGATCCTTGACCGCCGGGTCCTGCAGCGTATCGAGTACGGCGGCGCGGTCCGCGCCAACGCTTGCCGCAATATCGGAAACCACGTCGGGCTTCGATATGTTGCGCCCCTCGGCGAAGTACGCCGCGAAGGCCGCCTTGGCGAATTGCTTCGCCGTGTCGGCATCTTGATCGTGCAGCCAGTAAAAGGCGCGCCCCGGCGCCACGGCGGCGATGGGAAACGGATCGGGCAGACGCCACGGCACTTCCATGAACTTGCCCATCCGTTCCCAATCGAGACGGCTGTAGTCGTCCTTTATCGGGATGTCGACCAGCGGTTTCGCGCCGGTTTTCTTGAACGCCGCGCCGAGAAACATCGGCTTCCAGACGGGCGAGCGCCCGAAGCCTTCGGCAAGCCGGTCTATTTTGAAACTCGCGAAATAGCCGTAGGGCGAGGAGAAGTCGAAATAAAAATCGATCGTTTTCGTCATTGAGAAGATTACCGGGGAGAAGATTACCGGGGAGAAAAATTTACCAAGCCAACTTGGCGCCGTCATAGTTGAGAAATTTTCCGCTGTCGGAAAGTTTAATCCGGGAGATCACCTTGATCATGCTCTCGACGCTGCGGTCGGCTTCGATCGGCGCACTCGGGCCGCCCATGTCGGTTCGCACCCACCCGGGATGGAACACCACCACGGTCACGCCGCGCGGTTTCAAATCGGCCGCCAGGCTGCGCATCACCGCATTGACGGCGGCCTTGCTGGAGCGGTACGGATACGCGCCGCCCGATTCATTGTCGGCGATGCTGCCCATGCGGCTGGTGATGGTGACGATCTTCTTTTGCTCGCTGCGCGCGACATGTTCGACAAAAGATTCACTCACCTTCATCGGCCCCATGGTGTTGATCCGAAACACCTCGGCCCAGGCGTCGTAATCGATGCCGCCGAGCCGGGACGGCCGGGGGCCGTGGATACCGGCGTTGTTGATCAACACGTCGATGGCTTCGCGTTTCAGGGATTTGGCCAGAGCCTGCACCTGCCCGTGATCGGCGATATCGAGGGCCTCGATGTCGATATCGCCCTTGATATCGTTCAATTCGCCGGCCTTGCGGGGTTCGCGGCAGGTGCCGATGACCCGCCATTCCAAATCCACGTACTGGCGGGTGAATTCCAGGCCGATTCCGCGGTTGGCACCGGTGATCAAGGCCGTCGGCATGTCTTCCCGCTCTCCCTGCATTGTTTGTATGACGTCATTGTCGGCCGAGTATACAGGGTTATCCCCTACAGTAAAAACATGGCCGCCAGGCCCAGAAACGCCGCAAATCCGACGACGTCGGTAACGGTCGTCAAGAAAACGCTCGACGCGATGGCCGGATCGATCCCGGCGCGTTCCAGCATCAAGGGGATCGTCGTGCCCGCGACCCCGGCCACGATGAGATTTACCACCATGGCCGCCGCGATCACGCCGCCCAGCAGCGGGCTGGCGAACCAGAACCAAGTGACGAAACCGATCAGGATCGCGAACAGAATGCCGTTCACGCCGCCGACGAAC
>JAVJPD010000129.1:0-1505 GCA_040216475.1 Rhodospirillales bacterium | reverse complement strand
CGGCCGGAAAAGCGTCCGAAGGAACTGGAAAGCCGCGCCGGATATTTTTGCGCCGATACGTTCACCCCGCTGACCCATAACGCCTACCGGGTCGCCCGCACCGCGGTCGATTGCGCGCTGACGGCGGCGGATTTGCTTCTTCAGGGCGAGCGCATCGCCTATGCCCTGTGCCGCCCGCCGGGGCATCATGCCGAGCGCGCCGTCTTCGGCGGTTTTTGTTATTTCAACAATGCTGCCGTCGCCGCGCATCGCCTTTCGGCGCATGGCCGCGTCGCGCTGCTCGACATCGATTACCACCATGGCAACGGCTCGCAGGATATATTCTATCGCCGCAGCGATGTTCTGGTCTCGTCGATTCACGGTCACCCCAATCGGTCCTATCCGCATTTCTCGGGGTTCGCCGATGAACGCGGGGAAGGCGAGGGGCTCGGGTTCAATCATAACTATCCCCTTAAGGCCGGCATCGACGACGCGGCCTATCTCGATGTGTTGGAGACGGCGCTGCGCACGATCCGCAGGTTCAAGCCGACGTGGCTTGTGCTGTCCCTCGGGTTCGACATCATGAAAGGCGATCCGACGGGGTCGTTCGTGATTTCGGCCAAGGGCATGAAGCGGATCGCCGAGCGGATCGGTCATTTGGGCGTGCCCACGCTGGTGGTCCAGGAAGGCGGCTATTCCGTCCTGAACCTCCGCCAGGGCGCCGGTGCGTTTTTCATGGGGATTGCCGGTACATGGTATTGAGCGCATCCGAACGCCCTTGTGCGTCGGCGGCGGGGCGGGTAAAAAGCGCCGGACAAGACTTCTCTCCGAGCGGAGCGTCAGGACGGAACATGCGTGCCGAAATCGAATCGTTGGTCGAAGACATCAAGCAGTCGCTGGAACTGCTGAGGAGGCATCTTTGACTACGATAAGACGGTTGCCCGCCTGAGCGAGTTGAACGCCAAAGCCGAAGATCCGAAACTGTGGGACGATCCGGAAGCCGCGCAAGCGTTGATGCGCGAACGGAACCGCCTGCAGGAAAGCCTCGACGTGATCGGACGGATCGAGCGGGATTTGAGCGACAATGTCGATCTGATCGAACTCGGGGAAGCCGAAGAGGATGCCCAGGTCGTTGCCGAGGCGGAAGCCGCGTTGGCCGCCCTGCACGAATTTTCGCAGAGGGAAGAACTTGAGACGCTGCTCTCGGGCGAGGCCGACGCGAACGACTGTTACCTCGAGGTTCATGCCGGCGCCGGCGGCACCGAAGCGCAGGATTGGGCGTCGATGCTGTTGCGTATGTATACCCGCTGGGCGGAACGGCACCACTGCAAGGTCGAGTGGCTGGAAGAAAGCCCGGGCGAGGAAGCCGGGCTCAAATCGGCGAGCGTGAAGATCATCGGCCATAACGCCTACGGTTGGCTGCGCACCGAGAGCGGCGTGCATCGTTTGGTGCGGATTTCGCCTTATGACGCGAACGCGCGCCGCCATACGTCTTTCGCTTCCCTTTGGGTCTATCCGGTGGTCGA
>JAVJPD010000128.1:0-3693 GCA_040216475.1 Rhodospirillales bacterium | reverse complement strand
GTTCAACGAAAAAGTCAACTGCCGGCTGGCGAGCGGCCTGCAGGAAACCGGCAAGCTCAACCCCACGGGCGTCAAGAATACCCTCAAGGCCCTGGGGCGGTTCGTGAAACTGGGCGACGCCATGGGGGTCGAACGGCTTGAATTGCTCGCCACGGCGGCCGTGCGGGATGCCAGCGACGGCTCAATCTTCGTCGACCGGATCGAGGATGCGTTTGGGATACCGGTCAAGGTCCTGACCGGCTCCGAAGAGTCTCAGTTGGCCGCCCTCGGCGTCTTGAACGGCATGCCGAGCGCCGATGGGTTGCTCGGCGACCTCGGCGGCGGCAGCCTCGACCTCGTCGCCTTGAACCAAGGCAGTTTCGGCAAGCACGCGACGATGCCGCTCGGCCACTTGCGCCTTTCCGAAGCCGCCGAACAGGATATCGAAACGGCCCAGGACATCATCGACGAGTATTTCGCCGATCTGCCGTTGCTGTCCAATCTCAAGGGGCGGACGCTCTACGCGGTCGGCGGTTCCTGGCGGAAAATCGCCAAGATCGTCATGAATTACACCCGCTATCCGCTCGGCGTCGTCGACAGCTATACCCTGAACCGCAAGACAGCCCTGACCTACGCCCGCCGGGTTGCGGGCTTGAGCCGGCGGCGCAAGACGATCGAGCGCATCGGCGGCAGCCGGGCCGATACGTTGCCGTTCGCGGCCCTGGTATTGGCGCGCCTGCTCGAGATCGGTTGTCCGGCTCAGGTCGTGTTCTCCGGCTTTGGCATGCGCGAGGGGCAGATGATCCGCTGCCTGCCGCCGGCCCTGCGCCATCAGGACCCGCTGATCATGGGCTGTATCACGATGGCCGAGCGCACCGCCCGGTTCAGCATCGGCGGCGAAGAACTGGTCGCCTGGATGGCGCCGATGTTCGATCAGGAAACCCCGGAGGCGTTCCGCCTGCGCTTGGCGGCCTGCATCCTCAGCGATATCGGCTGGACGCAGCATCCGGATTACCGGGCGGAGCACGTGTTCAACCTGATTTTACGCTTGCCGTTCGCCGGGCTCACGCACAACGACCGGGCGTTTCTGTCCTTGACGTTGTTCGTCCGTCACGGTGGCGATCTCAAAGACAAGACCGTCGAGTCGATCCGCAAACTGTTGCATCAATCCGATCTCAGGCGCGTGCGCATCATCGGCTTGGCGCTGCGGCTCGCCCATACGATCTCGGGCAGCGCGCCCGGCATGGTGCGCCAGACCGAACTCAAGAAAGGCAAGGAAAAGCTGACCCTCAAGGTGCCGAAGAAGAACGGCTTGTTTCTCAGCGCCGCCGTCGAGCGCCGCCACAAACGGCTGGCGCGGGCCATGGGCCTGAGGGGGGCGGTGTCCTAACGGAACGAAAAGGCGGCGTCAGTCGGCGTGTTCGACGATAATGATCTTGCCGTTCTTGACGGCCAGCGCGATCTCGCCGCGCAACAGCCTTAAGGCATCCTCGCCGAATACCTTATGCCGCCAGCCCTTGAGGACGGCGACGTCGGCCTTGTCGGCATAAGCCGCGAGACTCTCGATGTCGTCGCTGGAGGCAAGCAGCTTTTGCGCCACCTCATGCTCGTCGCAGCGCATTTTCAGCAGCACTTTCAGGAGCTGCGATGCCGGACCGATGCCGTTGGAGACACGCGGGCGCGTTTTCGGGCGCGGCCGTTCGCTCTCGGGCACGGCGAAGCCGCGCTTTGCCGCTTCGATGATCGCCTGACCGGCCGAGCCTTCGGCGAACTTGTTGCCGAGCCCGCGAATGCGTGCCAGATCGGCCGGTTTTTCGGGCGGGTGATGGGCGATCTCGAGAATCTGTTCGTCGCGGATAACCCGGTTGCGGGGCAGATCGCGCCGCCGCGCTTCCTCTTCGCGCCACGCCGCCAGCTCGCGCAGGATCGCGAGCGTTTTGGGCCGCGCATTGCCGCTTTTGATGCGTTTGTAGATTTCATACGGGTCGGCGTCGTAGGTCTTGGGATCGGTCAGGGTCGCCATTTCCTCGGCGAGCCATGCCTCGCGGCCGTTGTGGCCGAGCCGCTTTCGCAGGGATTCGTAAACGTCGCGCAGATGCGTGACGTCGGCCAATGCGTACGAGATTTGCCGGTCGCTCAACGGGCGGGCGGTCCAATCGGTAAAGCGCGAGCCTTTGTCGACGCGCGCTTTCGTCAGCGTGGTCACCAGGGTTTCATAGCCGGCCGAATCGCCGAATCCGCAGACCATGGCGGCCACCTGGGTGTCGAACACCGGCTCGGGCAGGCGCCCCGACAGATGATAGAAGATTTCGAGGTCCTGGCGGGCGGCGTGAAAAACCTTGAGGATTTTTTTATCGTCGAGCAGCTCGAACAGGGGGGTGAGGTCCATGTCCGGCGCCAGGGCGTCGATGGCCTTGGCGTCGTCGGGGCCGGCCACCTGGACGAGACAGAGCTGCGGCCAGTAGGTCTTCTCCCGCATGAATTCCGTATCGACGGTGATGTAGTCGGCGCTGGAAAGAGCTTGGCAGAATGCCTTAAGAGACGCCGTATCGCTGATCATCGGCATGGTCGCTGCTATACACGAAAGCCTTCCGGCCCGGAAGGGAAAAGGACGGGCCCCTATAAATCCTTGATCAGCGCTGCCATTTTGGCCTTCTGCGCGGCGTCGGGCAGGCGGCCCCGACCGGCGGCGAGGTTGTCGCGCATGTGGGCCGGCTTGCCGGTGCCGGGAATCACGCAGGTTACGGCGGGATGGGCCAAAATATATTTCAAAAAGAACTGCCCCCAACTGGCGCAGTCGATCTCCTTGGCCCAGGCGGGTAACGGTTTGCCGCGGGTGGCGCCGAACAGATCGCCGCCCTCGAAAGGCCGGTTGACCAGTACGGCGACGCCTTTTTCCGCGGCCGTCGGCAGTAGGCGTTCCTCGGCGTCGCGCACGCCGATGGAATAGGCCATCTGAACGAAATCGACGGGCTCTTTCTTGATCACGGCGGCGAGATCGTCGAGGGCCGATGACGTGTAATGGGTAATGCCGATATAACGGATTTTGCCGCTGTCTTTCATCTTGCGCAGGGTCTTGATCTGAGTGCGCCAATCCACGAGGTTGTGAATCTGCATCAGATCCATCTTATCGGTGCGCATGCGCCGGAAGGTTTGCTCGATTTGCCGGATGCCGCTGTTGGCTCCCGACGTCCAGACTTTCGAGGCGAGAAACGTCTTCTTGCGCGCGCCCAGGTCCTGGACGATTTCGCCGGTGACGGCTTCGGCGTTGCCGTACATGGGCGAACTGTCGATCACCGAGCCGCCGCCGTCGATCATCAGCTTCACGACCTCGCGGCGCGGCGCCATTTCGCTTTCCGTCGAGCCGATATCGAACACGAGCCAGGTGCCGAGGCCGATCACCGGCAAGGCTTCGCCGGTTTTGGGGATGGGGCGGGTCAGCATCGGCGCGGCGGCGTTAGCCCCAGGCATGTTCGAGGTCATGCCGGTCAACAACGCCGTCGCCCCGGCGGCGCCGAGCAAGCTCAGGAATTCGGCACGGGTGAGATCGATGCGCGTCATGGCCTAACTTCATCCTCTCGAACTTAGAGACTTTCCCAATACTGCACCATCTTTTGGCGCTCTTTCGCGTTCGGCATGCGCCCGCGTCCGGCCTGCAGGTTGTCGAGCATGTGCTTGGCCTTGCTGGTGCCGGGGATGACGCAGGTGACGGCG
>JAVJPD010000127.1:0-6033 GCA_040216475.1 Rhodospirillales bacterium | reverse complement strand
CTTCCGATCTAAAATAGCAGGTCTTGAGATAAAGTCACACTTAGGGAGAGCCATACAATGCCTGATACGAGCTTAGAACAAGGGAAAAAGCAGTTCGTCTACGCTTTCGAAGAATTGGATAAAATGCCCGAGGGGCCGACTAGCGCGAAGGTGTCGCCGCGGGATTACGTTTCGGGAAAGTCGTCGTCTTACGGCGCGGCCGTGACCGGCGAAACGATGCACGTAGGGTTGATCCACAAGGGGGCCGGCACCGGTTCCAAGCTTCACAATCACCCGAACGAACAATTCAACTTCGTTCTCAAGGGAACGCTGCAGGTCGATATCGATGATCAGACCGTTCTCGTTCCCGAGGGTCATGTCATCCATATCCCGGCCGGTGTTTTTCATAGCTGTTGCGCGACTCCCGATGAGGATGTGATCTTTTACGTTTGCAAGGACACGCGTCACGGTCTGGCCGGCCCGCCGAAGGACGGCAAGGAAGACGGCCCCCGTAAGCTTAAAGCCGAAGAATTGCTGAAAAAGGGCAAGTCGAAATCGAAATCGAAGTCCGGCATCGGCATCACGGCCAAGGCGGCGACGCAGCCGAACACGAAAATCAAAGACTGAACGATCGACGATGCATACGCTGCCGGCTTCGGCCGGCAGCGTATCTTTGTGAGCTTGGGACTATAAAAAGGCTTTAGCCGGTTCGAAACAAGGATAGGAAATGCCTTATTACCGCTTTGAAAATATGGAACAAATCACCACCAACCCGCACCTCTCCACCGGGACGGGGGCTATCGTCAACGGGCATTATCTGTCCTTGCGCAACAACAACAAGGCTGCTGGTACGGGGTCGCAGCTTCACTATCATCCGAACGAACTGATGATTTTCCTGATCGCCGGGCGGCTGAACGCCGTGGTCGGCAAGGATCAACGGATCATCGAACCGGGCACATTCATCCACGTGCCGCCGAATGCCCGCCATTCGATGAAGGCGACCGAGGACGGCCCTGTCAGCTATCTGTACTGCAAGGACAATACGTGGACGCTGGCCGGCATTGCCGCGGATGAGGCGCCGCCGGA
Organism: Rhodospirillales bacterium; assembly: GCA_040216475.1. GTDB lineage: Bacteria > Pseudomonadota > Alphaproteobacteria > Rhodospirillales > CALINB01 > CALINB01. Next base: position 4,968 of record JAVJPD010000127.1, on the reverse strand, counting down.
AAAAGCGCCGAGTCTCGAGGAGATCAAGGAGAACTACGAAAGCGGCAAATGGCCGGGTCAGGAAAAGGACGAAAGCAAATCGGAGGCCATCGTCGAGGGCTTGAACGATTGCTATCTGACGATGATGAAATTCAACGATCCCGAGCATTCCGGAAAAATTCACACATGGTATGACGGGCAGCGCATGTCGTTCGGTTATTTCGAATCGCCGCCGGGATACGAGGAAACGGACGACTCGGCCGGCCACGAACGTTTCATGTACATCATGAGCGGTTCGCTCGAATCGTCGATCGACGGAGAAACGAAGAAGATCGGATCGGGCGATCTCCTTCATATCCCCCGCCGTTCCAAAGCATCTTTCCGTGTTGGCAACGGTATGGCCCGGTATGCCGTCTATCAGTCCAACGCTTATCTGGAATCCAAAATCGCCGAATAACGCTCTCGGCGTCTTGAAAAAATCTCTAAACCGATCGGCAAGGCCGCCGAGAAGGGTTATTTGTATCGAAACCAAGGGAGGCAATAATGGAATTCAAGGACATTCTTTATGAAACGAAAGATCATGTCGCGACGATCACGCTGAACCGGCCCGAAGTCGATAACGCAACCACGGGAGCAACCTTCAAGGAGTTGTATACGGCATTCAAAGAGGCCGATGCCGACACCTCCATCGGCGTGGTGGTGCTCACCGGCGCCGGCGACACGCACTTCAACGAAGGCGGTCAGGTCAAGCAGCACCTGACGAAAAAGCCGGGAACGCACCGCATGCACTTCTCCCAGCTTTTGGAATGCGCCCAATCGATCCGCAATTGCGGCAAGCCCGTGATCGCCGCCGTGAACGGTCGCGCCATCGGCAGCGGCAATCAGCTGCAGCTACTTTGCGATCTGGCGATCTCCTCGGATAAGGCGGTGTTCGGCCAGCACGGTTCGAAGCGGGCTGGGGCGCCGTTGTTTTGGGGCACGACTTTGATGTCCATGTTCGTCGGCGAGCGCAAGGCGCGGGAAATCATTTTCCTGTCGCGGGAATATTCGGCTCAGGAAGCGCTTGAAATGGGCCTTGTCAATAAAGTCGTGCCACACGATCAGCTCTATGCCGAGGTCAAGACGTGGTGCGATGAAATCCTCCAGTTGAGCCCGACATCCTTGCGGATTCTGAAAACGTCGATGAATTTCAAGTCGGATATGCTGTATCCCGCCTTGTTCCACGCCCGCGAGATGCTGGATTTGTTCTCCGATGCGCCGGAACGAATGGAAGGCACGAAGGCTTGGGTCGAGGGGACGACGCCGGATTTCAATCAATTCCGTAAACGGCTCGGCTGATTTTATCAGGGCTTTGCGTTCACGCCGGTTCCGGCCGGACAAATTCTCGCCGTTCGGCCAACTGGGCCGTGCGTGAACGGAAGCTTTATGCTATAGCCAGCCCAGCTTGGTTATCGCTTTATCGACCGTTAGAACATAGTCAATGGAATCCTTCTTAAGCCCCGAAATCACCGCATTCTTGATGGTGATCGTTATCGACCTGGTGATGTCGGGCGATAATGCCATCATCATCGGCATGGCGGCCAACAGCCTTCCCCCCGCGACCTTCGGCGCAAGGCCATTATTTACGGCATCATGGGCGCGACCGTGCTGCGCATCATTTTTGCCGCGACCGCGGTGCAATTGCTGCAGATCATTGGGCTGACCCTGGCGGGCGGTATCTTGCTGGTCTGGGTTTGCTGGCGCATGTGGAAGGATTTGCGCGAAAATAAATCCCTGGCGGAAATGGAAGCCGAGGCGGCGGCCGACACCGATTCCGACAAGACGCCGAAAACGATGAAAAGCGCCCTGATGAATATCATCATCGCCGATGTTTCGATGTCCCTGGATAACGTTCTGGCCGTTGCCGGCGCCGCACGGGACCACATGGGGATTCTGGTTTTCGGCCTCGTGCTGTCGATTGCGCTCATGGCGGTCGCCTCGACGTATATCGCCAATCTGCTTGATCGCTACCATTGGATTTCCTATATCGGCTTGGTGATCATCGTTTACGTCGCCGGCGATATGATCTGGCGCGGTGGTTTCGAGGTTCAGACCGTTTTGTTCAAAGGATAATCTCTCGCTTTACCTGCGGTTATCGATCCGATGATTATCCAAATCATTCTGGGATTCATTCTGCTTTTGGGCGGCGCCGAATTGATGGTGCGCGGCGCCGTCAACATCGCCAAGGCGATGGGGATCTCGACGATTGTGATCGGCATGACGGTCGTCGCGTTCGGGACGTCGTCGCCGGAACTCGTCGTGAGCGTCGACGCGGCGCTTCAGAATGCCGGCGGGATCGCGCTCGGCAACGTGATCGGCAGCAATATCGCGAATATTCTTCTTATTCTCGGCGTCGGGATCGTCGTCGTGCCGCCGGCGATCAAGCGGGGCGAATTGACGTTCGATGCCGGCGGCATGCTGCTTGTCAGCATCGTTTTCGCCTATTTTTGCTGGCGCGGCACCGTGGGATTGGGGGCCGGACTGCTGCTGCTCGGCGTTTTCGTCGCCTTTTACGTTCTTTCCTATCGTCGCGAGATCAAGCTGCGGCCGCCGACAGCGACGAAAATTCTCCGCGAGGAAGTCGAAGAATATCAAAAGCTTCCGGGCCGGCCTTGGGTGTCCTGGCTGGCTTTCGCCGGTGGTCTGGGGGGGCGTGTTGTTCGGCGGTGATATCCTGGTCAAGGGCAGCGTGTCCTTGGCGCGCGACGTGGGCGTGTCGGAAGCGGTGATCGGCGTGACGCTGGTCGCCTTCGGGACATCCTTGCCGGAGCTGGCGGCCGCGACGGTATCGGCAGTGCGCGGGCACAGCGGCTTGGCGCTGGGTACCGTCATCGGCAGCAATATTTTCAATATTTCCGGAATCGTCGGCATTGCGGCCGTTGCGGCACCGCTTGCCGTGCCCGCGCAAACATACCTTTTCGATATTTGGGTCATGCTCGGCGTGACGGCATTTTTATTCGTCTTTCTGGCGGGACTTTGGAAAACAACGCGGCTTGTCGGCGTTCTCTTCTTGACGATGTATTGTCTCTTTATCGCCGCGCAGGTCTATGGCGTGGAGAGACTTTTAGGCCTTTTTAATTCAATAAGTTAAGAGGCCTTGCAATTCCAGGTCGGTTTCCACAAGGTACGCGTCATGACGGAATCGCCGGCACGCTCAGCATTGATAACGGGAACCGGCCAGCGAATCGGCCGGGCGATCGCTTTGGCTTTGGCGGCCGAGGGATGGTCTGTTGCCGCGCATTACAAGGCCTCGGGCGAGGAAACGGAATCCCTGGTGGCGGAAATTCGTCGTCAGGGTGGGCGCGCCGAAGCCGTAAAGGCGGATTTGTGCGATGAAGGGGCGTTGGCGGGCTTGTTCGGCAAGGCCCGTGCGGCGGTGGGCGACATCCGTTGCTTGATCAATAATGCCGCGGTTTTCGAAAAGGATACGATTGCAACGGCGGACCGGGCGTCCTGGGATCACCATATGCAGGTCAATTTGCGTGCGCCCTTGGTTTTGACCCAAGATTTTGCCCGGAGCCTTCCGGATGGTGTGTCCGGCAACGTGATCAATATCATCGATCAGCGGGTTTGGAATCTAACACCCGATTTTGTTACTTACACGTTGAGCAAGACGGCCCTATGGACGTTGACGCAAACGGCGGCGATGGCGCTGGCGCCGAGAATTCGCGTCAATGCCATCGGTCCCGGACCGACGTTGCCGAGCATTCATCAAACGGACGAGCAGTTCCGCCGTCAATGCGAGGCGTTGCCTTTGGAAAGAGGCGCCGCGCCCGAGGAAATCGCGGCGGCCGTTTGTTTCCTCCTTGACGCCTCTTCCGTCACGGGCCAGATGATAGCCGTGGACGGCGGCCAGCATCTCGGCTGGTCGTCGAGGGCAGGGGCCGGGGGCTATGACGGCTAGATACGTTGATTATATGAATAGGCAAATTGTCCGATGACGGTTACCCCGATTTCGACGGCGCAGACGCTCAGAATCGCCGATGCCGAGGCGGAAATCCGCCACGTCTTCATCCGCAATATGGTGTTGGAGCGGCTGATCGGCGTGCACCGCCATGAACACGGCAGAAAGCAGAAGGTCCGGATCAATCTGGACCTAGCGGTCACCGAGGGTGCCAAGGCTCTCAACGACGCCCTCGAGAACGTCGTCTGTTATGAAGGCATTGCCGAACGGGTACGCGAGATCGCGACGCGCGGGCATGTCAATCTTGTGGAGACGTTCGCCGAAGAGATCGCGGCCATGTGCCTGAGCGAGCCCCGTGTGGTATCGGCCCGCGTACGGATCGAGAAACTCGAGGCTCTTGCCGACACGGAAAGCGTCGGCGTCGAGATCGAACGGTTCCGTTCGCCGGCCTGAATCCCCCGTTTTTCGGCCATAATGGCGCGTGAGTTGTGCACAGGGCGGCGAGACCCGCCCGAAAAGCGCTTATATGGGTGGGTTTATTTCCGTGGAATAAGCATGCCTTCAAATCATCACTAAAATCATTATATATTTCAAAGCATTACAGAATTGCATTTTATTTAGGCAATGAGCAGACTTTTCGGCGCGTTATGCTGTCAAGGCGTGAAATCGGGCACTGTGCACAACCTTATCCACAAACCAAGTGGATAGGTGCGAGCCGGAACGATATTTGCGGTTATTACCCTCGATAAGCCCGGGAATCGAACCGATTCCCCGACTCGAACGAATGATGACAAAAACCACATGACCGGCATGCCACGCATTGAAACAACCGCCGAAACGGCACCGAGCATCAAGGCCTCTCTTGCCGCCGGCATGGAGATTATCGAAACGCACATCAAGACGCTGCCCGGTTTGCCGGGGGTGTATCGGATGATCAATGCCGCCGGGGATGTCTTGTATGTCGGCAAGGCGAAAAACCTCAAGAAACGGGTGTCGAGCTATGCGCTCGCGGCCCGCCTGTCCAATCGGCTGCGCCGGATGGTCGC
>JAVJPD010000126.1:0-1846 GCA_040216475.1 Rhodospirillales bacterium | reverse complement strand
CGAACAGACACCATGCAGATCGGCCCGATCCGTCGCGTCGATGGCCAGGAAATCGAGACGCGCCGCAGTCAATAACTGGCCGATAAGCCGCGACATGGAATCGACGTCATCGCGCAAGCTCTGGACGGCGTCCGTATTCTCCATGTTGTCCAATTGCGAGCGCATGACGGCCAAGGGCGTTCGCAGTTGGTGTGCGACGTCGGCGGCGAAAATGCGATGCCGCTCCTCGCTGTTGCGCAGCGCCGCCTCGGTCCGCTTGAGATCCGTAATATCGGTTTGAGCGATCACGTAACCGCCGTCCGGCGTGCGCGATTCGTTGAGGATGTACCAAGAGCCGTTGCTGAGTTCACGCAAAATCGGCCCCTGCGGGTTACGATGCATACCCATGCGCTCGCGCACGAATGCCTCTTCACGCCCCAAGGCCTCGGGAAAGTTCTTATTGCTGATGCCTTCCCAGATCAGGCTCTCGAAACTGATCCCGGGTTTGATCCGGTCCTGCAAATCGGGATGGAGACGGAGGAATTCATCATTGTAAAGGACCAGCCTGTCGTCGTGATCGTAGAGGGCGAATCCTTCCCGCAACGTCATCACCGCGCCGCGAAACAGCTCTTCCTTCTCACGCAATGCATCCTCGACCCTTTTCCGCTCGGTAATATCGACGCCCACGGAACAGACGGCCAAATCCCCTTCCCAATCGATCGCAAAGGCCCGGCTGCTGACCCAGAACTTCTTGCCGTTGGCCTTCAGCCCCATGAACGAATGATCCGGCTCGGCCTGGCTCTCGCCGCTCATGATTTTTTCGTGGCGGCGGGAACCCATGGATTCCGGCGCCAATAAAGCCGCCGTCGACTCGAGGGCCATGACCGCCTCGACGGAATCGTAGCCGTAAACGTCGGCAAAAGCCCGGTTGGCGTAAAGCGGTTTACGGTTGCGATGAATCAGAATGCCCTGGGTGGAATTGTCGATCAGGTTGCGGAATTTGTGCTCGCTCGCGCGCAGCGCGACTTCGGCCTTTTTGCGTTCGGTGACATCGACCCGGACGGAACAAACCGCCGGTTTCCCGTCCCAAAGGATGATGAAAACGTGCTTGTTGACCCAAAACTCGGAACCGTCCTTTTTCAAGCCCCGATATTCCAAATCATACGCCTGATTCATCGCCAGGGCCATCGAACGGCGGTTTTCCCGGCGAAACTCGCGGGCGATCAAATCCCGCGCATCGTCCATCGCCACGATTTCATCCACGGAATCGTAGCCGAACATATCCGCCAGCGCCTGATTGGCATACAGCGGATGATGGTCGATGTGGATAAGGATACCCTGGTTGAACGAATCGAAAAGCGTCCGGAAACGCTCCTCGCTCGACCGTAAAGCCTCTTCCTTCTTTCGGCTTTCCGTAATGTCCCGCGCCGTTCCCCGAACGCCCATGAAGGTGCCGGCCTTGTCGTGGTACACCGGGAGTGCGCTGATCAGAAAATACTTCTTTTCGCCGCTTTTATGATCGGCGAGAAAGGTAATATCCCGAAACGGCGAACGCCAATTCGGCTCGATCGCGGTCCCGGCCGGCGAACGGAAACCGCCGAGTTGCTGAAACGACTTTCCGAGAAGCTCGATCGGTTGATAGCCGAGATGGTCGAATACGCGCTGGGATAAATACGTAAGCTTATAGTCCGCGTCCGTTTCCCAAACCCAGTCCGAAACCAGCCGCGTGATGTCGTTCAGGCGGCGGCGCAGATCAATGGTTTGTTCGCCGTTATGTTCGTGAAGGCCGCCGGAGTCGGCAACCGGCCCGGAACCGTCTTGCATTCCCGTTCGGATCGGCGCTCCTTTAGGCATTCAACTCCAATTC
>JAVJPD010000125.1:0-6449 GCA_040216475.1 Rhodospirillales bacterium | reverse complement strand
CCGAGCTCGTTCTATCCGCGCCTCGCGCAGCCGGGCAATCTCACCATCGAGGAGCGCATTCCCGAGGCGACCGTCAAGGAAATGGAGAGGCGCGGCCATAAGGTGAAAGTAACGGGGCCGTGGTCGCAGAGCCGGGGCGCCGCCGCCGGGATCGATCACGACGAGGGGCTGCTGCTGGCGGCCGCGAGCCCGCGCTCGATCCAGTCCTACGCGTTTGGCCGATAGTAAATTCAGATCAATAAGGCGCCGGACAATCCGGCCCGTCAACGGGAGGTCACCAAAATGTCGTATTCGAAGGTGTCATTATCCATTGCCGCGCTGGCGCTTGCCGCCGCGGCGGTGTTCGCTACCGGCACGGCGCACGCGGCCGATTTCGCCGGAAAAACCGTTACCTTCGTCGTGCCGTTCAAGGAAGGCAGCTCGACGGATCGTTACGCCCGCGTCTTCTCGATTTTTCTCAAGAAATATCTGCCGGGCAACCCGACGATCATTCTCAATCACCGCCCGGGCGGCTCCGGCGTCAAGGCGGCCAACTGGTTCGATGCAAGCGTCAAACCCGACGGGCTGACGGTGCTGGCGGTCTCGACGTCCAGCCACACCAGCTTCGTGTTCGGCGGCAAGAAGATCAAATACAACGAACTGGCCTGGCGGCCGATCGTCCTGTCGCCGTCCGGCACGTGTTTTTACGCGCGCACGGAAACCGGCGTGACCGGCAAGGACGCCGCCGCCGATATCAAGAAGCTGCAAAAGGGCAAATGGGTGGTGTCGGGGAAGAACCCGACGTCGTCGGAAATCCGCACGTTTCTTGCATTCGATCTGTTGGGCATCAAGAACATCACGCCGGTGTTCGGGCTCTCGACCGGCGGGCGGCGCAAGGCCGTCGCGCGCGGCGAGGTCCACCTCGGCAACGATGCCGCCGGGGCGTGCCTGAAACAGACCGCCCGGCTCGAAAAGAAGGGCGTGCTCAAGGTCTTCATGACCCTCGGCTTCGTCACGCCGGACGGCTCGATCGTGCGCGACCCGGTGTTCCCGGATACCTACACCGTGCTCGACGCCTACAAGGCCGTGTACGGCAAGGACCCCTCGGGCCCGGCCTGGCGGATGCTCAAGCACCTGATCAACATCGCGGTGATGACGTCGAAGTCCCTGGTGCTGCCGAAGGGCACGTCGGACGACATCGTCGACACCTACATCGCGGCGGTGAAGAAGGCGCTCAAGGACCCCGAGTTCCGCAAGGCGACCAAAGGCCAGTTCGAGCAGTACCCGCAAAGCTTCGGCGCCGACGCCGCCAAGGTCTACAAGGAAGCGGTCGACATCAATCCCGAGACCAAGGCGTGGATGCAGAAGTGGCTTTCGAAACAGTTCAACGTGAATTTATAGGCCATATCGAACAAGGAGAAATTAATGCCGTTTTACAGCGCCAAGGATATGAAAAAAACGACCGACGCCGACATCCCGTACACGGATATCAAGGCCGCCGCCGGGGAGTTCATGAAGGTCGGCATCGTCACCAAGCGCGAAAACGAGGGCGGCTCGCTGCATTCCCATTCCGACGAGGAGCAGTGGTCCTATATCCTCGACGGTAAAATGCATTATATCCTGGGCGACGAAGAGAGAATTCTCGAGCCCGGCGACCTGGTGCATATTCCGCGTTTCGTCAAGCATCGCAGCCGTCCCGTCGGCGGACCGGTGACGTTCCTGACCGTCAAAAGCCCGGTGCACGCGGGGGGCTTGCGCGACGACATGACCCGCATCGGCGGCGAGGAAGCCGCCGAGGCCGAGCGCCGCTACGAGGAAATGGTCAAGAACGAAGGTTGATCGTTACGCCTTCAGCACGGCCTTCACCCGTTCGGGCGTGAACGGCATGTGATAGAGCCGCTTGCCGGTCAGCCGGTGGAACGCGTTCGCCACCGCCGCCGGCACCATCGGGTTGCCGACCTCGCCGACGCCGTCGGGCTTGGCGTCCGAGTCGATGAATTCCACCTGCATGACTTCGGGCGCTTCCGACATCCTGAGCACCTGATAGTCGTGAAAGTTCGACTGCTCGACCACGCCGTTCTTCATGGTCGCGCGCTCTTTCAGTACGCTCGACAGGCCGTAGATGATGCCGCTTTCGACGTTGGCGCGCGCCGCGTCCGGCTGCACCACCGTGCCCGCGTCGACCGCCATCCAGACCTTATGGACCCGGATCACGCCGCTGTTTTTGTCGAGCGAGATTTCCGCGACGCCGCCGCCGAGCGCGCCCGAGCGGTTGCCCATGGCCATGCCCAGCGCCCGGCCTTCGGGGCGCGGCGTTTTCCAATCGGAAATCTCGGCGAGTTTCTCGAACACTTTTTTCGCCCGGTCGCTGACGCCGATCCGGTCGTAGCGGAACGCGAACGGGTCCATGCCTTCCCGCACCGCCATTTCGTCGATAAAGGCCTCGATGGCGAAGATGTTGAAGACGTGGCCGACCGCGCGCCAGTGCTTGAGGCGCACCCCGTGCGATGTGACGTCGCGCCGCTCGATCCGCTGGTTGGGGATGGTGTAGTAGGGAATCTTGACCCCCGATTGCAGCAGCCTTTTGCCGTCGCCGATCACGCAATGACGCCAGCCCGTGACCTTGCCGGTCGAATCGAGGGCGGCCTCCATGCATTGAAAGGACTGCGGGCGGAACATGCCGTAGGCGATGTCTTCCTCGCGGGTCCACATCATCTTGACCGGGCGCTTGATCTCGCGCGCGATCAACGCGGCCTCGATGGCATAGTCGTTGATTGAGCGCCGGCCGAAGCCGCCGCCGAGATAGCATTGATGATGGATCACCTGCTCGGCATCGAACCCGAGCGCCTTGGCGATGCGCTTGCGCGAACTGCCCGGCATCTGGCTGCCTTCCCAAATTTCGACGGAATCGCCCGCGGCATTGAAACGCGCCACCGCGTTGAGCGGTTCCATCTGGGCGTGATAGCCGAAGTCGCTGCGATAATCCGCCTTGTAGGTCTTGGCGGCGGCCTCGAACGCGGCCTTGTCGTCGCCGTGCTTGTCGAGGATCGCGGGGCTCATCTTGGAATCGTCGGCGGCCTCGGCGTAAGTTTTCTCGAGCGCGGGCTCCGAGTCGAAGCCGGCGGCCTTGCCGGTTTTCCACGTCACGTGAAGCGCGGTGCGCGCCGCCATCATGTGCTCGAAGGTGTCGGCGACCACGGCGACGCCCTGCTTGAGCTTCACCGTGCCGAGCACGCCCGGCAGTTTCTTCACCTCGGCGTCGTTCCAGCTTTGCGGGGCGCTTTGCTGCACCGGCGCGTGGACCGTGCTGGCGTACACCATGTCCGGCAACTGCACGTCCATCGAGTATTGCGCCGCGCCGTTGACTTTCAAGGGGATATCGCGGCGCGGCACCGACGTGCCGATGATGCGGAAATCGCGCGGGTTCTTGTAATCGCCCTTGCCGACCTCGGGCATCTTCGCCGGGATTGTGGCGAACGCGGCGATCTCGCCGTAGCTCAAACGTTTACCGGAAGCCTTGTGCACGACGGCGCTCGGCTCGGTCGAAAGGCTCGAAGCGCTCACGCCCCATTTCTTGGCGGCGTTCGCGATCAGCACTTTACGGACCTGGGCGCCGACCTTGCGCATGTCCTTATAATACGAGCGGATCGCGCGGCTGCCGACGATGCCCATGGAGCGGGTCGGCTTGCCGTTTCGCATGCGGATGTAGCCGTAGATTTCCGGGTCCGACGGCGCCCATTCGAGCGCGACCTTGGACCAATCCGCGTCCATTTCCTCGGCCAAAATCACCGGCACGCCGGTCATCGAGCCCTGGCCCATCTCGGCGGCCGGCGAGAGAATGGCGATCGAGTCGTCGGGCGCGATGCGCACCCAGGCGGAAATCTGGCGGCCGGTTTTCTTCGCCTGCGCCGGGCTGGCGAGAACCATGCCGTTCGCGCCCAGGGCGACCGCGAAGGTAAGGCCGGTGCCGGTCAGGAAGCGGCGGCGGTTGATGTCCGTTCGCAAGATCGTGGTGTCCGGCATGGCTCAGCCCTCCCGCGCCGCGCGCTGAATGGCGGCGATGATGCGTTTGTAGGTGCCGCAGCGGCAGATGTTGCCGTTCATGTGGCTGACGATGGCTTCGCGGCTCGGGCTCGCGTTTTTGGCCAGCAGCTCGGCGGCCTTCATGATCTGGCCCGACTGGCAGTAGCCGCATTGCGGCACCTGTTCGGCGACCCAGGCCTTTTGCAGCGGATGGCTCGAATCGGGCGACAGCCCCTCGATGGTCGTGACCGTGGCCCCTTGCATGCCCGCCACGTCGGCCTGGCAGGACTTGACCGCCTTGCCGTTAACGTGGACCGTGCAGGCGCCGCACAGGCCGGCGCCGCAGCCGTATTTGGTGCCGGTCAGCTTAAGGTGCTCGCGGACCACCCAAAGCAGCATCGTGCCCGCGTCCGCCGGCACCGATACCGGCTTGCCGTTCAGCGTGAATGAAACCATCGGATCTCTCCATGGGGCGTGGAACTGTTGGAATGAAAACCGAGGATGCGCCGGTTCCGGCGTTTACCGCCGCTTCTGTCCGGGCCTGTCCCCTAGCTCGGTAACGCTAGCCCCGGGGCGGGGCCGAGTCACGGAAAATCACGGGGCCGTCACGAAATGTTGACTTTGGTGTCTGGCGAGGCTGCGAATTTCCGTAGGGGCGTTTTTGCAAATCGGGTAAAATCCGGCCGCGCCCTTGGGGGGCTCGGCGAGTCGGGCCCTGGGCTGTGGTGGAAGACCTTTCATGAAATTGAAACTCCCGGCGCGCCCCGGCGTGCTGTTTGTGGCGATTGCCGTTATCGCGACGGGCGCGTTGCTGTACGCGACGTTCGGCGGCGATGCGTCGAAAACATCCTCTAAGCGCAAAGGCCGTCCGGCACCGGTATTGGTGGCGAAGGTCGAGATCCGTTCGTTGCCGGTCAAACTGTTAACCATCGGCTCGGTGCAATCCAAGTCGACGGTTGCGATCAAGTCGCGGGTCGATGGGCAATTGCTCGAAGCGGCGTTCAAGGAAGGGCAATTCGTTAAGCAGGGCGATCTGCTGTTCAAGATCGATCCCCGTCCGTTCGAGGCGCAATTGAAACAGGCCGAAGCCGCATTGGCGCGCAATCGCGCGCAACTCGAACGGGCCAAGTCCGATCTGATCCGCTACGAAAAATTGTCGAAGCAGGGCTATTCGACACAGCAGAAATACGAGGAGGCAAAAGCCTCCTCGGCGGCGTTCGAAGCGAGCATCCGTTTCGACAAGGCCGCCATCGAGATGGCGCGCCTGCAGCTCGGATTCACCGAAATCCGTTCGCCAATCTCAGGGCGCACCGGCAGCCTGCTGGTGAACCCCGGTAACCTGGTCAAGGCGAACGATACGTCCGCCTTGGTCGTGGTGAACGAAATCAAGCCGATTTACGTTTCCTTCGCCGTTCCCGAACAGCATCTGGCCGGCATCAAGGCGCGTCTGGCCCAGAGCGAGCTCAAGGTCGAAGCGGCGGTTCCTGAAGACCGGCTGAAACCCTCGGCGGGCGTCGTCAGCTTTCTCGACAATGCCGTGGACACCTCGACCGGCACGATTCAGTTGAAGGGGACGTTCATGAACGAGGACGAGCGCTTGACGCCGGGCCAGTTCGTCAACGTCTCGTTGATTCTGGAGACGCTCGAAAACGCGGCGACCGTTCCGGCCCAGGCGATCCAGACCGGCCCCAAGGGCACGTTCGTTTTCGTGGTCAAGGAGAACGATACGGTCGAGGTGCGCGACGTGAGCGTGGCCTTGACGCTCGATGAGACGGCCGCCGTGAAAACCGGGCTGACGCCCGGCGAAACGGTCGTGACCGTCGGTCAGCTCCGGCTGTTCGACGGCAAGAAGGTCGCGGTCAACAAGGCCGGCGGCCAGGCGGGCGAAGGCAAGAAAGGAAAAAAGAAAAAAGACGGGGATAAGAAAAAGCAGAAAAAGGTAAAGTCCGATAAGCCCGCCAAGACGGTCGATGAATCGCCGGCGCAATCCAAATCGGGACCCGCGTCATGAATTTACCCGAGCTTTGCATCCGTCGGCCCGTCATGATCACGCTGGTCATGGTGGCCATCGTTCTGTTCGGCGTTCTGTCCTACCGTTACCTGCCGGTCAACGAACTGCCCAACGTCGATTTCCCCACCATCGAAGTAACCGCGCGTATGCCGGGCGCCAATCCGGAAACCCTGGCGGCTTCGGTGGCGGGGCCGCTCGAAAACCAGTTCGCGCGGATATCCGGCCTCGATTCGATGACGTCCGTCAGCGCCATGAATTCGACGCGCATCACCATGCAGTTCGCGCTGAACCGGGATATCGACGCCGCCGCGCTCGATGTGCAATCGGCGATCACGACCGCGATGCGCAACCTGCCCAAAGACCTGCAGCATCCGCCGTCCTTCCGTAAGGTGAACCCGTCGGAATTCGCGATCATGATGATCGGCCTGTCGTCGAA
>JAVJPD010000124.1:0-7096 GCA_040216475.1 Rhodospirillales bacterium | reverse complement strand
CAGCGAGCCGGTGCGCGCCCAGGTGACCAACTTATCGATGTTGGAAACGATGAAGCCCTTGTCTTGCAGCTCGCCGGTCACCCGCTTGAGGACGGCGTCCTGCTCGGGACCCGGGGCCAATGGGTTGGCCTGAGGCTTATCGCCGGCGGCCGTTGAGGACATTATTCCCATTCCAACGCTCCCTTCCGCCATTCATATATAAAGCCGATGGTCAGGACTGCCAAGAACACCATCATCGACCAGAAACCGAAAACGCCGATCTTTCCGAGGCTTACCGCCCAGGGAAACAGGAATGCGACCTCCAGATCGAAGATGATGAATAAAATCGCTACCAGGTAGAACCGCACGTCAAAGCGGCCGCGCGAGTCCTCGAACGCCTCGAAACCGCATTCGTAGGCCGAATCCTTCTCCGTGTCCGGGCGCTGCTTCGCCAGAATATAGGAGCCGGCGATCATCGCGACGGTCAAACCGGCGGCCAAAGCGAGGAATATGAAGATGGGGAGGTATTCTGTGAGAATCGGGTTCATCAACAGGTCCTTGGTAGTATGAATCCCCTAGTCGGCGTCGACCAATCGGCCTTCACCTTAACATACCAGCCCGTGAGGACCGCGGCACGAAATCGGAATGGCGGGAGTGACGGGACTCGAACCCGCGGCCTCTGGCGTGACAGGCCAGCGCTCTAACCAACTGAGCTACACCCCCATACCCTTTCCATGCCCTTTTGTGCCCGGTGCAAAGAAAGCCTGGGTTTCGGTTGATGTACCCCTCCCCCCAAGGGGTGTCAAGCAACCTCGGCGGGCGCGGTATACCGGGAATATCAAGGGGTTACGCCACCCTCATCGCGCCGCGCGGGCGGCCGGCCCGGCGAATCAGCCGGAACGGCTACTCCGCCGCCCCTTTCAGGGCCGTTTTGGGTACGCTGAAGCGCGCCGGTTCCTTGATCGCGAACGACAGGAGCTTGGCCCTGTCCACCGCCGGATAGTAGCCGGCCGGGATGATCATATCGCCCTTCTCGAAGCGCAACTCCTCGGTAAAGAGATGATCGTCGAGCTTGAGGAAGCCGTTGAACTCGCCGGCATTATCGATACAAACCCGCGCGACGGCGGCCTCCATCCAGTTGCCGATCTCCATGCCGGTGCCGTCGCCGAGCACCGCATTCATGCCGAGTTCCTTGCAGTGTTCGATGGCGTCTTTCAGCATGTCGAGGCTGCCGCACCGTTTCAGCTTCAATTTACAAAAGCCGACGCCGTCCATCTCGCCGGCGCGATCGATGTCCTCGGCCAGCGAAATCGACTCATCCAGCATCAACGGCACGGCCGACACCTTGGCGACCGCCGCGTTGTCGTCCCACGCGTCCGCCGCGCACGGCTGCTCGAACAGCATCAGGCTATCCGGATCGAGATTGGACGCGAATTCGCATCCCTGTTCGCGGGTGTAGCCGCGGTTGGCGTCCATGCGCAGCGTCGCCCGGCCCGCGTTCGCCTTTTGAATGGCGGCGATGTATTCGAGATCCTTCGCGACGCTGTCGCTTTTCTTGCCGACCTTGATCTTGAAGGTCTTGTAGCCTTCCTCCAAACGCCGCTCGACCTCGCCCGCGATGTCGCCGCCGAGGCGTGTGTTGAACGGAGTCAGCAGCGGGATATGTGTCTCTTTCTCGAAACGGAGCAAAGCATTGTCTTCGAGCATCTCGATCGCGGGCACCAGCGCCGAGACCGCCATCTTGCTTTCCTTGATCTTGGCGAGCAGCATCTTCTTGGCGTCAGCCGTGTCCATGCCGACGATCTTCTCGGCGTGCTCGACGGAAAACGCGTAACCGCTTTCCGGCGTTTCCTTGCTGGCGCCGGCGGAGATGTTGGACTCGCCCCACCCCACGCGGCCGTCGGCATCGCGCACTTCGACGATCACCGGCTCGAATTCCGTATAGGTGTGATAGGCGACGGCATACGGCGTGTGCAGCGACAGGCTGATTTTGTGGATGGTGACTTCCTGAATTTTCATGAGCGTCCTCCCTCAGACACGCGCGTGGGAAATGCGGTTCAACCCCTTATAAACCAAGGGTTACGGGTGCATGCTAGCAAGCCGGCCATGGCCGGTCAACGCGACGGTCAACGCAACGAACCATGCCTTTAAAACATGGATCGTATAACCTCGATAACGATCAGTGACGTTTCGCCGTCCAGCGCCAAGCATGCTCGCCGGCCTTGCTCAAATCCGCGATCTCGAAGCCGTCGAGCAACACCCGAACCTGCGCGTCCGTGAACGCCGTCACCGCGCCCTGAAAAATCTTGCCCGGCTTCAGCACCCGGCGGATTTCCGAGACGACGGCGCGGGCGAACGCTTCGTCTTTTTTATCGAGCACGTTCCAGGCGATGACGTAATCGAAGCCGTTATCGGCGAAAGGCAATTGATCCGGCGGCGCGTTTTCGAAATCGACCAGCCCGAACTGTTTTTTCGCGCCCTGCCGGGCAGTGGCCAGCAATGTCTCGTCCTCCTCGGTCGCGCAGACCTGATAACTAATCGTGTCTAAATACAACGCATGACGGCCGGTGCCGCAGCCGACATCGAGCGCCCGCTTGCCGCCGTGGGCGCGCAGCCAGTCGGCCTGCTTCCTGACGTACTCTTCCGCGTCTTGCCGGTCGTTCATGTTCGTTCCGTTGTCCTACGGCTTCGCCATCTTGTCGTAACGCTCCTCGAGGGCGCGGACCTTGCCCCATTCGACCGTATCTTCCAAGTCGCCGAACGTGCAAAGATCGTCCGCCACCGCGGCCAGGCTGCCGGTCCTCTTGATTTCCTCCAGCACCGCGCCGCACGCCTTCATGGCGGCGAACATCAACGCGGTCGGATAGATGACGATCCTGTGGCCGGTTTCAACGAGTTCGCGCATCGGCAGGTCCGGCGAGCGCCCGCTCGAATCCCGATGGAACATCAGCGGTATTTTGAACCGCCCCTTCAAACTTTTGTATTGATCGAGGGTCATCGGCGGCACGATGAACAGCATGTCGGCGCCCGCCTCTTCGAACGCGTGGCAGCGCTCGATGGCTTCCTCGAAGGTGTCGATGTGCGCGGCGTCGGTGCGCGCGACGATCAGGAAATCCGGATCGGTCCGGGCATCGAGCGCCGCCTTGAGCTTGGCCAGCATCTCGCCCGCCGGGATCAGCGCCTTGCCCGCCAGCATGCCGCAGCGTTTCGGCGCCATCTGGTCTTCGAGATGAATCCCCGCCGCCCCCGCGCGCTCGAAAGCCCGCACCGTGCGGCGCACGTTCAAGGGATTGCCGTAGCCGTTGTCCGCGTCCGCCACGACAGGAAGCTGGGATGCCTCGGCGATTCGGGCGGCATTCGCGGCCATCTCGTCCATGGTGGTGATGCCGACGTCGGGCGCGCCCAGCAGCGCCGCCGTGCTCGCCGTGCCGCCCATGTAAAGCGCCTCGAAGCCCCGGCGGGCGGCGATCTGCGCCGTCAGCGCGTCGAACACGCCGGGCGCCGGCACGATCTCGCGCTCCTTAAGCAGGGCGCGCAGCCGGGTGGTGGGTCGTTCAGCCATGGTGCCTCCTGGATGCTATCGTGATAAGGAAAGGGTTCCGATCCGCCCGCCGTTAGCTTAAAACCCCGGCAACGCTCCGGCAACACGGCTGACTATGCTCAAACTCTGCGCCCTGAACGATATCCCCGACGGCAAGGCCAAGGGCTTCTGCGTCGAGGGCCCGAAGCTTGCCCAGCGCCTGTTCGTGATCCGGCGCGGCACGGGCGCCATCGGCTACGTCGACGTGTGCCCGCACAACCTGTCGCGCCTCGATCCGCTGGATAACGCGTTTCTCACCGACGACGGCGAGCACATCTGCTGCTACATCCACTTCGCGCTTTTCGAGATCGACACCGGCAAGTGCATCGACGGCCCCTGCTTCGGCGATTGCCTGACCCCGTGCCCGATCAAGGTCGAGGGCGGCGATATCTACCTGGAACGCGACAACGTCGAGGTGGTCGACGAGCTGTCGCAATGGATGTCGGACATGGCGCCGAAAGCGTAGGCGTTATTGAGCGCTACAACGCCCCCGCGCCGCTGCCCGTCTTCTCCCGCACCGCTTCGATGAACTGCGCGAGGTTTTCGTAGGGCTGCGCGCCGACCAGGCCGTAGCCGCCGGCCACGAAGGTCGGCACCCCGGTGATCCCATACGCCTGCGACTTCGCCCAATCCTCGTCGACGGCGAGCTTGAAGGTGCGCTCCTCGATCGCCTGGCGGGCTGGCGCGACCGGCAGGCCGACCGCCTGAACCACATCCATCAGCACGTCGATGTCGTATAAATTGCGGTTATCGACGAAGTAAGCCCGGTACAGCGCATCGTGGATCGGCTCGCCGCCCTCTCGGGTGTCGGCCCAGGCGCCGAGTTCCTGCGCGCGCCGGCTGTTATAAGTATGCGTGCGAAAACCGTACGGCAGGCCTTCGGCGTCCATCAGCGCCTTCATCTGCGCGTTCTTTTCCTCGAGGCTCCAGCCGCGCTCGGCATACATCTCCTTGAGCGAGCGCCCTTCCGGGGCCGTGTCCGGATGCAGCGGGAAATGCACCCACGTCATTTCGACGTCGTAGTTCCGTTTGAGTTTTTCAATACGCCCGGTACTGAGATAACACCACGGTCACACGTAATCGGTGAAGACTTCCAGTTTGATCGTCTCGGCCATAACGCGTTTCCTTTTCTCTAATTAATCGTGATCGAGATGGTTTCGAGGCCCTTGAACTCGGCTTCGAAGGTGTCGCCCTTCTCGATTTTCGTGAGCCCGGTCAGCGAGCCGCTCAGGATGATCGAACCCGCCGGAATAGCGACTCCGGCGGCGCCGCGCTTATTGGCGAGCCATACCAGCGAACTCACCGGATTGCCCGCCACCATGGACGTGTTCGCCTCCTTGATCACCTCGCCGTTGCGCCGGAAGACGCAGGTAATATCCGCCGGATCGATATCGCGTACCGGCACCGCCTCGGCACCGGCGAGAAAACCCGCCTGCACGCCATTGTCGCACAGCATTTCGCTGCGCCCGATCTGCCAGCCCTCGGTGCGGGAATCGATCAGCTCGAACGTTCCGAACACGGCATCGATGGCGTCCAATGCGCTTTCCAACGTCACCCCCGGGCCTTTCAGGTCCTTGCCGAGGCGCAAACCCAATTCGCATTCGATGATCGGATGCACCCACCGGCCATAAGGCACCGTTACCCCGGTCTCGACGCGCCCGCTTTGGAACATGTGGCCGTAAACCGGCTCGTCGACGCCGAACTTCTGCTGCGACGCCGCCCCCGTCGCGCCGACCTTGTACCCGGCAAGCATATCGCCGCCCGCCAATTTCTTGGCGACATAGAGATCCTGCACCGCATAGCATTCCTCCGGCGTCAGATCGGGATGGCTTTGCGAAATCGGCGCCAGCAGCTTGCCTTTCTTCTCGGCCGTAAAAATCTTATCGGCAATGACTTCGAGCGTGGCTTGATCGGCCGCCATGGATGTTTTCCTCCTTGGGTCAATTTTATTTGTACTTGGTAGCGCCTCAAGAGCGACGCCGCAAGCACGCCGCCGCCGCGGCATCGAGAATGGCCTCGGCGTCGATCCGGTAATGCCGGTACAGATCGGGAATATCGCCGCATTGGCCGAAGTCCTCGACCCCGAGCGGGTAAACCCGATACCGGCCCGCGGCGCCGATCCAACCGAGGCCGGACGGATGCCCGTCGAGCACGGTGACGATGGCAGCGTCTTCGGCCAGGGGCGCCAAAAGAGATTCCAAATGACACGGCGCCCCCTCGCCTTTTTGCCGCGCCCGCGACGCCGCCGTCCAGCCCTTGTGCAGCCGGTCGGCGGAGGTGACGTTGAGCACCCCCGCGCCGGGAATATCCTCGAGGATCGTCTCGAAGGCCGTCTGCGCTTCCGGGGCGACCGATCCGGAAAACGCGATGGCCAATTCCGCGCCCGGCTGCGGCTCATGCAGCCAATAACCGCCGGCGACGATATCCTTGCGCAACGCGTCGCTCAAAACCCGTGCCGGTTGCGCGATGGGCCGGGTGCAAAGACGCAGCGAAACCGACGCGCCGCCATTTTTTCCCGGTGGCTTTTGCATGTGCTCGAATCCCCAGGCCATGATCGCCGCCGTCTCGTCGGCGAACGCGGGCTCGAACGCTTCCAGGCCGGGCTGGCCCAACGTCATCAGCGGCGTGCCGACGGACTGATGCCCGCCGCCTTCGGGCGCCAGCGCCAAACCCGAGGGGGTCGTCACCAGCATGAAGCGCGCGTCCTGGTAGCAAGCGTAATTCAAGGCATCGAGGCCGCGGGCGATGAACATGTCGTAAAGCGTGCCGACGGGCAGCAGGCGCGCACCGAACAAATGTTCCGACAAACCGAGTTCGGCCAGCAGCAGAAAGAAGTTGTTCTCGGCGATGCCGAGCTCGACATGCCGGCCCTGCGGAGACTTTTCCCAGCGAAACGTCGAGGGAATGCGTTCGTCCTTGAAGACGTCCGATTCTTCGCGGCGCTGAAACAATTTCCGGCGGTTGACCCACCCGCCGAGACCGGTCGAGACGGTCACGTCCGGCGAGGTGGTGACGATGCGTTGGGTAAACTCGTTATCCTGCCGCCCGAGCGCGGTCATGACCCGCCCGAACGCTTCCTGGGTGGACAAGGTATCGCCGTCCGGCGTTTCGATGCCGCTCGCCGGGATCACCGGCGCCCAGGAGTCTTCTTTCTTGCGGGTGCGGGCGCGAACCCGTTCGAGCACGCGCTCGTAGTCGTCCTTCGCCATGTCGAGCCCGGCCATCGGCTCCCATTCCCGGCCTTCCGCGATGCCGAGGGTTCGGCGGAAGCGGGCGATCTGCTCCGGCGTCATCAAGCCCGAATGGTTGTCCTTGTGGCCCGCGAACGGCAGTTTGTAGCCCTTGATCGTATAGGCAAGGAAACACTGCGGCCTATCGGTCTCGACCCCGTGAAAGGCTTCGAGCAGACATTCCATATCGTGCCCGCCGAGATTGGTCATCAAATCGTGCAGGGAATCGTCGTCGCGGCTATCGAGCAGTTCCGAGAGACCGGACGTGCCTTGCAGGTCGCGCTTGAGACGTTCGCGCCAGGTCGCC
>JAVJPD010000123.1:0-2354 GCA_040216475.1 Rhodospirillales bacterium | reverse complement strand
CTCCTGGCGATCATCCGCGCCCAACAGAAGCGCCTCGACGAAGCCCTCCGGTTGTTCGAGGAAGCCGCGCAGGCCTTACCGAAACGCGCCGACATCGCGTTCCACCACGGCGTGGTCAGCCAGGCCGCCGGCGATTTGAATACCGCCGTCGTGCAATGGCAGCGGGCCGCTCTTCTCGATCCCACCAACTCGGACGCGCTTTATAATGTCGCCCTCGGCTGCGACAAGCTCGGGCGCACCGAAGAAGCCGAACAAACTTACACATACCTGCTGAATATTCATCCGGATCACGTCAACGCGCTTTACAACCTCGCCAATCTCGAGGTACGCCTCGGCAAACCCGAGCAAGCCTTGAATCGTTTCCGCCGGATCCACGAACTCAAGCCCGATTTTGAGGCCGCCTGGATCAACGGCGCCATCGCCGCGCAACGCGCCGGCGATTTCGACACCGCCGAAGCATTTTTCCGCGAAGCCTTGAAACTCAATCCCGAGTCCGCCGAGGCTCATTGGAACTTTTCCCATCTGCTGTTGATCCAGGGACGCCGGCGCGAAGGTTTCGCCGAATACGAATGGCGCCTCAAGCGTCCGGAAGCGCCGCGGCCGGAGTGGCCGCAACCGGCCTGGGACGGCACGGCGGCGCCCGGCAAAAAACTTCTGCTCTGGGTCGATCAAGGCGCCGGCGACGCGATTCAGTTCTTACGCTACGCCCGCTTCGCCGCCGAGCGCGTGGGCGAGGTCCTGATCCGATGCCAGACGTCCCTGATTCGCCTTGCCGCGACCGCGCCCGGCATCGCACGAGCCGTCGCCATCGAAGACGCGCTGCCCGATTTCGATCTGCATGCGCCCCTGATGAGCCTCGCGCATCTTCTCGGCATGACCGAGCCTGCCGAGTCCTGGCAAGGGCCGTATCTGTCGGCGCCAAGCGATTTCACGCTCGATGGAACCGGCGGCAAAACCGGCAGGCACATCGGCCTCGTTTGGGCCGGGAATCCGTCGCACCGTAACGACGCCAACCGCTCGTGCCCGCTCGAACGCCTTTTGCCGCTGCTCGATCTGCCGGGCCATACCTTTTACAGCCTGCAGGTCGGCCCCGGCGCGGAGGCCTTGCAACATTTGTCCGCCGCCAAGACCATTACCGATCTCGCCCCGCGTTTACGGGATTTCGCCGATACGGCGGCCGCCGTACAATCGCTCGATCTCGTCGTTTCCGTCGATACCGCCGTCGCACACCTCGCCGGGGCGCTGGCGAAACCGACCTTCCTGATGCTGCCCGCCACGGACCCGGATTGGCGCTGGCTGCGCGACGGCGATGAAACGGCCTGGTATCCGAGCCTGCACCTGTTCCGTCAAAAAGCACCCGGCGATTGGGACGGCGTGGTGAACAAAATCGCCGCCGCCCTTAAAACAAATTAAACCGGTCCGCGGGATCATACCGGCGAACCTTAAAAGCGATGCCCCGAGATGACGACGACCGCCCTCGACCAATGCGCCCGCTGGAACGATCCGGCCTTCTGGCAAGACCTCGCGCCGAACCTGCACGTGTGCGATCCCGCCTTCATCGGCACGCAATCGCAGATTACGTACGGCGCCGATGTGCTGAAGACGTTGCAAGCGGATCTGCTGGAAGAAGGCTACACCCGCTTCGAGCCCGGCGATTGGAACACGGACATCGCCGCGCTCGCGGATTTCATCGGCACCGTTCACGGACAGGGCCTGCTGCCGGTATTCGCTTTCATCTACGACGAATACTGGCTGCTGTTCTTCAAGCAACGCGCCTTCCTCGCACACATACTGGGCGAAGACTATCGGGCGCTGCCGGATTTCTGGGCCTGGTGCCTGCCGCCGGGCAAGGACTCGGCCGGATTCGCCGCGCACCGCGACCGCGGCCACGTCAGCCTGTTTCCCGGCAATCGGCCGAAAAGCCTGACGCTTTGGATCGCGCTCACCGAGGCGACGGCGGAAAACGGCTGTATCTACGTTCTGCCCGCCGACCGCGACAAGACGTACGGGACGCCCAACGACGGCACCTGGTCGTTCGAGCACAACGACATCCGCGCCCTGCCCTGCGCCGCCGGCACGGTGATGTGCTGGAATCAAGCGCTCCTGCATTGGGGCGGGCGCAGCTCGAAGCGGGCGCAAGGCCCGCGCATCAGCGTTTCGGTGGAGTTCCAGCGCGGCGACGTGCCCGCCTTCAATAAACCCCTGTTGCCCAACGACGGCCTGCCGCCGTTCGATCTGCGCCTGAAGCTGATCGCGCTGCAGATCCTGCAATACAAGCACCTCTATCCGCTCTCGCCGGAGCTGGAGGCCTTCATCATGAGCTTGGGAATGGGCGGCGCCTGATCCTTATTACT
>JAVJPD010000122.1:0-3186 GCA_040216475.1 Rhodospirillales bacterium | reverse complement strand
TTCGACCTCGAAGACCTGCCGGTGGTGCCGGACCAACCTGAAATCCGCCCGACCGACCAAGCGCTGATCATCCGCCGGCCCGGTCAGGGAGAAATGCTCGCCTGGGGGATTCCCGCATCGTGGGATTCGAAACCCCTGATCAATGCCCGCTCGGAAACCCTGGCCGAGCGCAAGAGCTTCCAACCCCTGTTGGCGAACCGGTGCCTGGTGCCGGCGACGGCCTATTTCGAATGGCGCGGCGTCGGGCGCAAACGCTTCAAGAACCGGATCGCACCCGCCGCCGGCGGCCCGTTCGCCTTCGCCGGGCTATACGACGGCAACGCCTTTACGATCATCACCTGCACGCCGGCATCCTCGATCGCGCATATTCACGGACGCATGCCGGTGATTTTGACGCGCGAGGCGGAAACGGCCTGGCTCGATCCGGCGCGGCCGTTCGCGACGCTCGCGACGCATCTCGTTCCGTATGAAGAAAACCCGCTGAACGCGGAAGAGCAGATCCCGCCGGGCACCCAGCAGGACCTGTTCGCCTGATACGATATTTAAGCCGAACCGGTCAGCGCGCCATCAACAGCGGAATTTGCGCTTCCGACAGCATGTGCCGGGTCACGCCGCCGAGGATCAATTCGCGCAACCGGCTGTGGGTATACGCGCCCATGATCATCAGATCGGCACCGGCCTCGTGTCCCGCCTTCAGCAATTGCGCGCCGATGGAACCGGAATCGCCGTCGACGGTCTTGGTGTCGGCGGTGATGCCTTGCCACGCCAGATAGGTTGCGAGTTCCTGCGCGGCGGTCGCCGGCGTTCTGTAGCTTTCCGCCGTCAGCACCACCGCTTTCTTGGCAATCCGCAGGATCGGCGACGCGGCGGCCACCGACTGGGCCGCTTCGGCCCGGCCGTTCCAGGCTATCGCGATCTTTTCGATCTTGATGTCATGGCCCCCCGGCGGTACCACCAGCACGGGCCGGCCGGTGTCGAACAGGGCCGCGTTTAAGGCCATGGTCGCCGACACGTCGGTATCCGGTCCGGGGCGCGGCATGACGATCAAGTCGTACAAACGCCCGCGCCACGAAACGATCTCGTCCTCGCGGCCGACTTCCTCGAGCCATGCGGACGACAGGTGATCGGGCTTGGACGGCACGAGATCGAGCGGCACGTTATGTTTATTGCAATACGCGTCGAATGCCTTACGGGCTTCTTTCGACCGTTCGGCGGCTTCCTTCTCGGCGGCGTCGATCATGTCTTCGATCATGGAACCGGACATGCCCTCACCGAGCAGCGGCACGACCTCTTTCGGATCGGCCCGGACATGCATGACTTCGACGTGCGCGGGCAAATACTTGCCGAGCGAAAAAGCCGACTCCATTGCCTCATTGGCGGCCTGCGTGCCGTCAACGGTAACCAGAATTCTTCTTATCGGCATTGTGCCCCTCCTCTGCGGCACCGGCTCGTACGATCACGCCCCGGGTCCTTGATAGCGGTATTACAATACGAACGAGGCACGCTGACAACCTTGATTTTTATCAACTTTTTATAACTGATCGCGCCGCCCGCGCGGTTTCCTCAAGCGATCCGCCGCTGGCGATGCGGTTCCAGGCAATCGTCCCCAAATCGTAATCCATTTGCTGAGCGACGACCGCCTTATCGGCGTCCGAGGCATCATGGGTTCGTGTATCCACACGTTTTTTCAAGACATCCCCAGGCGCGTCGAGCCACAGGCCGTAAAACGGCACGCCGAGCGAGCGGGCGATGTCCTCGATGGCCTTGCGTTGTTCGGGCTTGGCGAAAACGGCGTCGGCGACGGCCCATTGCCCGGCCTTTAGCGCGGTTTCGCACTCCCGATACATACGATCATAGGTTTTCCGGCCCATCGCCGCGGTGTAGCCCTCGGGTCCCAAGCGATCCTCGATGCCGACGCCGGCCAGCCGCTTGCGCAACACGTCGCTGCGCGCGATCCGGGCGCCGGGCGCGCGGCCCAGGCTCGGCGCCAGCTCGCGCGCCAACAGGGATTTTCCGGAACCCGACAAGCCGCCGACGGCCAGCAACGCCGGCTCGGACGGCTCGAGATAGCCGAGCGCCAGCTCCAGGTACGCCTGTGCTTCTACGATCAACGATTTTTTCGCTTCGTCTTGCGTGTTCGCGTCCGCCATCGCCGCCGAGACATGGGCGCGCACGGCGGCGCGAACCGACAGAAACAACGGCAGGCAGGCGAGCCCAGCGGTATCCTCCATGATGTCGAGGTAACGATTGACGGTCACGTTACCGAGCGGGCGCAATTGCCGATGATCGAGATCCATCACCAAAAACGCGAGATCATATAGCACGTCGATCTCGGAAAGATCGCGGCTGAACTCGATGGCGTCGAACAAAGTCGGCCGGTCGCCGATCAGGACGATGTTTCTCAGATGCAGATCGCCATGGCAGTGCCGCACGCGGCCGTCGCGGGCACGGCCGTTCAAAATATCCGCAAGCCGGCCCGAGACCTCCAGCGAGCGGGTTTTAAGCGTATGCACGTCGTCGCCGGGGAAAAGATCGCCGCCGAATTCGGCGAAACAGGAATCGTTGTTGTTGATGACCCGCTCGATCAATCCCCGTCCGCCGCTATCGGGCAACGCCTCGGCGGCTTGGTGGAATGCCGCGATGACCGCCGCCAAACGCTCCATCACGGCGGTATCGAGCGCATGGCGCTGCGCCAGCCGGTCGAACAGCCCGTCCTGATCGAAACGCTTCATTTCGACCAGCCAGTCGACGGCTTCGCCGTCGCCGTTCAAATGCAACCGTCCGCCGGGCGAACGCGTCACGGGGATGACGCCGAGATAAATGTCCGGCGCGGTGCGGCGGTTGACGGCCACCTCGTTTTCGCAGGCTTCCCGGCGCAATGGAGCGGTCGAAAAATCGAGATAGGGAAACTTGACCGCGCGCTTGAGCTTGAATGCCCGCTCGCCGGCCAGAAACAGAAGAGAAATATGGGTCTCGACCCGTTCGACTCGGTCGACCCCGGAACCGAATGTTTCCGGATCGGCCAAAAAAGCGATGACAGCCGATTGATCTTCGGAGATCACGTCGTATCGCTCTTGTCCTCGGATGAAAAACGCCGATAGGCCATGTCGTCATGCCGCTCGTCGATCCCTTCCGGGTCCTCGTGAATAATGACTTCGGCGTTCGGGAACGCCCGCATCAGCTCGG
>JAVJPD010000121.1:0-3150 GCA_040216475.1 Rhodospirillales bacterium | reverse complement strand
CCTCGCCCCGGTCGAGGCGCGCCTGTTTCTCGACCGCCGCTTGCGCGATCAGGCGTTGCGGCAGCCCCCGTTCGATGGCCGCGATCATGCCGCCGCCGTCCTCGATGTCCTCGATCAGCGCGCGCGCGGCCTCGGCGATGTCGTGGGTCAACCGTTCGACGTAGTAACTGCCGCCGAGCGGATCGATGACGTCCGCGATGCCGGTTTCCTCGGCGAGGATGAGCTGGGTGTTGCGCGCGATCCGCGCGGAGAACGGGCTGGGGAGCGCGAGCGCCTCGTCGAAGGCGTTCGTGTGCAGGCTTTGGGTGCCGCCGAGCACGCCCGCCAAGGCCTCGATGGCGGTGCGCACGATGTTGTTGTAGGGGTCTTTGGCCGTCAAGGAGACGCCCGAGGTCTGGCAATGGGTGCGCAGCATCGAGGAGCGCGGATCGTTCGGCTTGAACGGCGCCATCAGCTCCGCCCACAAGAGCCGCGCCGCGCGCAGCTTGGCGATCTCCTGGAAGAAATTCATGCCGAGGTTGAAGAAGAAACTGAGGCGCGGCGCGAAGTCGTCGATCTCGAGCCCGGTATCGAGCGCGGCGCGCACGTAGGCCAATCCGTCCGCCAGCGTGAAGGCGAGTTCCTGCACCGGGGTCGCGCCGGCTTCCTGCATGTGATAACCCGAAATCGAGATCGGATTGAAACGCGGCATGGTGCGCGTTACGTGCGCGATGATGTCGCCGACGATCCGCATGCTCGGCGCGGGCGGATAGATATACGTTTTGCGCACGATGAACTCTTTCAGGATATCGTTCTGGATCGTGCCGGTGAGGCGTTCGGGCTTCGCGCCTTGCTCCTCGGCGGCGACGATGAAGGCCGCCAGCACCGGCAGCACGGCGCCGTTCATGGTCATCGAGACGCTGGTTCGATCGAGCGCGATCCCGTCGAACAGGCGTTTCATGTCCTCGATGGTGTCGATGGCGACGCCGGCCCGGCCGACGTCGCCGGCGACCCGCGGATGATCGGAATCGAAACCGCGGTGGGTCGGCAGATCGAACGCGACCGACAGCCCCGTCTGCCCGGCCGCCAGGTTGGCGCGGAAAAACGCGTTCGACTCCTCGGCCGAAGAAAAGCCCGCGTATTGGCGCAGCGTCCACGGCCGGCCCGCGTACATCGACGCGTAGGGCCCGCGCACGTAGGGCGGAAAACCGGGCCAGGTATCGGTATCGATTCCGGCGACGTCTTCGGCGGTATGGAGCGCCTTGAGGCGAAGGCCGTCCGGCGTATGGGCGGTGAGTTCCTTGCCGCTCCGTTCGAGTTCGCGTCCGGCCGCCGCCTGCCAGTCCCGCCGTGTCGGCCGGTTCCGGCGCGTGGATTTTTCTTTCGGGGTCCGGGGCTTGGCCATCGGGACGTCTTTCGTGTGGTGGGCGTGTGATGGGCGTGTGGTAGGCGGCAAGTATACCGAAGGGCCGTCGGCGGCGAAAACGGCCTGTTTTCGGGCAGTTTCAGCCCGGTTAGGGTGATTTCCACAATATATGGAGTTATCCACAAGATATTGTGGTTTTCATTCAAAACGTATCCGGATATGGTAGCGCTCATGGACTCCGGGGAAACCCCGGAAAACCGGGCCTGAAGACCCCCCAGTGGCCCCAGTGGCCCCAGTGGCCCCCGTGGGCCGCCATTTGCGACCGATCTTGGAGCTAACGTTCAAAAGGGATTGAACAATGACGGACATCGACGCCAAGGAACCCACTGCCGTTGAATGGACCCCGGAGCGCATGCAGGCGCTCATCGCCATGTGGAACGAGGGATTGCCGGCCAGCGAGATCGGCCGCCGGTTGAACGTCACCAAGAACGCGGTCGTCGGCAAGGTGCACCGCCTCGGCCTGCCCAAGCGCCGGATCACCGCGCCGCAAAAGGACATCGAACCGCGCGGCGACGTCGTCCGGCTCGAGGCCCTGAAGGCCGATATGTGTTCCTGGCCGATCGGCGATCCCGGCGACGAGAACTTCCAGTTCTGCGGTCACGAAACCGTGCCGGGCAAGCCGTATTGCACCAAGCATTGCGCCAAGGCCTACGTGCAGCCGAGCCGCGAGCGCAAGGATACCGCCGCCGCCTGAACGGCCGGCGATTTTACGGGTCAGTCTTCTTCGAAAATGAGCGCGCCTTTTTTCTCGAGCGCGCTTGCCGTGCGCATCAGCCCGTTGAGGGATGCCGCGATCCTGTCGGGCGGCAAGCCGTCCTTGAACTTATAGACCAAATCCTCGGCCATCATCTTCTGCAGCCGGTCGCTCATGTTGCCGTAGAAGCGCTGCAGGAGCGTGTCGTTCTTTTCGATGGTTTTCAACAGGACCAGGAGATTTTCCGGATCGGCGTCGCGGATGAAGTTCTGCACGCCGACGTCGTTGGCCCCTTGAAACCGTTTGGCGAAATTGACCGCCCGGTCCTCGGGTTTGGCGACGTTGCTGCCGCCCGGCATTAGGACTCTGGTCGCCTGCAGCAAGAGGTTTTTGATATCCGATGTCGAGAGTGTCACCTTCGTCTCGTCGAAGGCGAGAACGAACGCATCATCAGCGGATTTCGTGATCGTGATCTTCATGACTCGGCGGTCTCAGGGCCCTACCTGTGTATGCAAGGCTGGCATATGGCGTTGAAAATAACAAGGATTGCCTGCCGCCTTATACTTCGGTATCGATGATGGCGCACAATCGCGCACGCATAATTAGACTCCACGCATATTAAACAAAAGATTAACCGCATGAGCTATTTGGACCGTATCGCGGCCTGCCGCATCGACGACATGTCGGCCTACCGCCGCTTTATCGTCGACGGCGTTCCGCTCGGCTGGGTGAAGGACGACTTCGCCGCGCACCTGCGCGATTTTCCCGAGGTCTTCCGGGTTGCCGACGCCGCCGTCGGCCTCGCGCCGGGCCTGAAGGGCTTCGAGGCGCGCACCGAGGCCGTCGATGGCGCCGTGCGTGCGCTCAAGGCGCGCGGCGCCATCGAGGGTTGGTTCGAGGAGAAGTTCCCGGCCAAGCTCTCGCACGGTGCCAAGCCGGTGTTCGATATCGAACGGGCCGCCGTGTCGATGTTCGGCCTGCCGTCGTTCGGCGTTCACATGAACGGCTTCGTCATCAAGGAGGACGGCCTCTATATGTGGGTGGCCGAGCG
>JAVJPD010000120.1:0-3111 GCA_040216475.1 Rhodospirillales bacterium | reverse complement strand
CGACCTTGCCCTGGTGGAAATAAATCGCCTTGCCGCCGTTCTCCGGATGGGTGCGCACCAGGGGCTGCAACACCTCCTTGTCGAGGAACTTGCGGTCGTCGTCCTGCATGCGCTTCATCGAGCCCTGTTTCGCGGCCTTGGCGCGGCGCACGTTGTAGGTTTGCAGGCCCTCCATACGGTCCTTCATCGCCTGAGGCAGGGCCTCGTAGGCCGCGCGCATGTTGGCGACGCCGGTCTCGCCGCCTTTATCGGGCAACGAAACGGCATAGAGACACGTGAAGTTCGGCGGCGTCTCCCGGTTCGGATGATCCGTGTGCCAGTAGGAGGCGTGATAGACCCGCTTGCCGTGCTCGTCGGGATGTTCGTTGGAGATCGAATTGATGAACGGATAGTCGGGCAGGGAGTAGAGCGAATAGTTCTGCTGGTGCGGCTCGCCGAAGATCTCGACTGCGCGCAGGTAATCCGCCGGCGAGAGGTCTTGGCCGCGAAACACCAGGCAGCAGCGCTCGACGATGGCGTCGTTCAGGCGGCGCTTGGTTTCCGAGTCGATGTCGCCGCGCAGATCGAGGCCGATCACCTCCGACCCCGTATGCTCGGTCAGCGGCCGGATGGTGAAGTCCCGCGTAACTTTTTCCTGAACGGTGGCGGTCATGGATTGCCTCTCCTAAAACGGCCGGTCGCCGCCGATGAGAATTCGATAGAACTGGCGGAGCTGGCTGCGGTCATAATCGTGATAGGCCTGATGCAGGGCCTGACGGTTGTCGATCACCAGCATGTCGCCGGGCCGCCATTGGTGCTTGTAGATGAAATCGTCCTTGATCGCAGTTTCGGAAATCTCGCGCAGCAGCTCGCGGGTATCGTCCGGCGTCATGCCCTCGATATAATCGGTTTTCACGTCGTGATAGTAGATCGCCTTTTTTCCCGAGTCCGGATGGGTTCGCACCAGGGGATGAACGTAAGGCGTCGAGGGTTTCTTCTTCTCGAGCGCCGTGCCCTTGGGCGAGACGCGCGCCGCCGCGCGGCCCTGGTTGACGTTCACGGTCTTGAGGCCGTCGATGCGTTTCTTGAAATCCTCGGGCAGCGCCTCGTAGGCCGCGCGCATGTTGGCGACGCCGGTCGCGCCGCCCTTGTCGGGCAGGGCCACGGCATAGAGGATCGTGCATTTCGGCGGGCATTCCCGGTTGGTGTGATCGGTATGCCAGCGCGAGCCGCGCAGGATCGGCTTGCCCTCGCTGTCCGTGTGCTTGCTGGAGACGATGTTGATCAGCGGGAAGCCTTCGAGGTTCAAGTCCGTGAAGTTCTGCGGCACCGCTTCGCCGAACACGCTGGTCGCCTGCATGTAATCCTCCGGCGTGTATTGCTGATCGCGCACCGCCAAGCAGGCGTACTCGGCGAGTGCGTCGTTCAGCGTCCGTTTGGTCGCCTCGTCGACGGGCTTGCTTAAATCGATCCCGGTGACTTCCGCGCCGGCGTGGGCGCCCAAGGGCGTGATCTTCATCGTCATGGTATGCCTCCAATAGCGGGTTGACCCGCTTGTTTTTAATCTCGGGTTGACCCGCTTGCTTTTAATCTCGGGTTGACCCGCTTGTTGCTCTTAAAAGGGCTTGTCGCCCTTCAGGATGATGCGCATCAACGTGCGCGGCTGGCTGGTGTCGTAGTCGTAATAGGCTTGGTGCATGGCGCAGCGGTTGTCCCAAATGAGAACATCGCCAAGCTTCCACTTGTGGCGGTAGACGAACTCGGGCTTGTCGATCCGCGCCAGAATGTCCTTCAGCAAATCGCGGGTTTCCTCCGGCGTCATGCCCTCGACGGTGTCGACTTTGACCGTGTGAAAGTAGACCGCTTTCTCGCCGGTTTCCGGATGGGTGCGGATCAGCGGCTGAACGATCGGATTGCCGTATTTCTTCTCGTCCTTCTCGGTCACCTGCTTGGTGGATTCGCGCAGCGCCGCGCGGCCCTGAAACACGTTGACGGTTTTAAGCCCGTCGATCTTGCGCTTGTAATCCTCGGGCAGGGAAGCGAACCCGGCGCGGGTGTTCATCACGCCCGTGTCTCCGCCTTCATCGGGCAGGGTGACGGCATAGAGCACCGTGCATTTCGGCGGCATTTCGTGATTGGTGTGATCGGTGTGCCAGCTCGCGCCGTGATAGACCTGCTTGCCTTCCTTCGATTTGTGCTGGTTCGAGATGATGTTGACCAGCGGATGATCGGGATGGCGGTACTGGGAATAATGCTGTTCCATCGGCTCGCCGAACGCGCCGATTCCTTGGGCGAATTCCGGGGCGGTGAAGTCCTGGTCGCGGATCACGAGCGCCACGTGATCGAGCAGCGCCTTGTTCAGCCGGGCCTTGGTCTCCGCGTCGAGCGGCTGGCGGAGGTCGATTCCGGTAACCTCCGCGCCTATATGTTCCTGCAACGGGGTGATTTTTAAGGTTTGGGTAGCACCATCCATGGTAAAGCCTCCTGAAATCGGCGATATTGTGATCCCGCAAATAGCGCCGCGCAAGGGGCATTTTGTACGTTTTTTTTCGGACATTTCCGGCCCATTACCGAAACTTTAACCGGAAATTTCCTTTTCTTTCCGCCCCGGATAGGCAAAGAACACAACCATGAGACCCGATATCGGCACCGTCATAGCGATCCTGCGCGAAGTCGCGGACACCGAGATCATGCCCCGGTTCAAGAACCTGTCGGCAAGCGATATCGGCACCAAATCGGGCCCGCGCGATCTCGTCACCACCGCCGACATCGAATCGGAAAAGCGCCTCAAGGGGGCGTTCACCGACCTGGTGCCCGGCAGCGTCGTGATCGGCGAGGAGGAGGCCCACGACAACCCGGACCTCCTCAAGGCCCTGGATCGGGACGCGCCGGTGTGGCTGGTCGACCCCGTGGACGGCACCAATAATTTCGCGGAAGGCAAACCCTGTTTCGCCGTGATGGCGGCCTATTGTGTCAAAGGCAAAACCCTGGCGGCGTGGATTCACGATCCGGTCAACAATATCACCGCCTGGGCGGCGCGCGGGGAAGGGGCCTGGATCAATGAGCAGCCGGTAAAAATCGCGCCGCAACCGGCCATGCGCGACGCCGTCGCCGCGTTCGGCCCGAAGCTGC
>JAVJPD010000119.1:0-1137 GCA_040216475.1 Rhodospirillales bacterium | reverse complement strand
ATGCCGACGGTTCTGGCCACGGCCGCGGCGGCAGCGGCGTTCTGCCGGTTATGCGTGCCGCGCAGGGTCAGGCTGGCGGAAAGGTCGGCGATCGCCCGCTCGCGGCCCTGCGTGGTCTCGATCAGTCGTCCGCTCGCATCGGCAAAAATGCGGCGGGGCCCGGCATCGCATCCGGAAACGGCGATGACGGTGCGCTCGTGGTCTTCGCGCAGCGTATCGAGTATCGCGCGGCAATGCGCGTCATCGGCCCCAACGATGGCGACATCACCGAACTTGCGGCCCTCAAAGATCCGCCGCTTGGCTGCGATATAGCCCGCGAGCCCGCCATGGCGGTCAAGATGATCGGGCGAGATATTGAGCAGCACCGCGACGTCAAAGCCCGGGTCGTCGAGAAGGTCGAGCTGGTAGGAGGACAGCTCCAGTACGTAGATTCCACCGGCACCGAGAGGGTCGAGATCGAGCGCCGGCCGGCCGAGATTTCCGCCCACCTGGACGGGTCGGCCTGCCTGCCGCAGCAGATGGCCCGCAAGCGCGGTGGTGGTCGATTTGCCGTTCGTGCCGGTAATGGCGATGAAAAACGCATCGCCCTGGGCTGCGCGCAAAAGCGCGACGTCGCCGGTGATCGGCACGCCGTCCCGCCGTGCGCGGGCGACGGCCGGATGGGGCGCGGGGTGGTTCAGCGGGATTCCCGGGCTCAGCACCAGCAAGATTGCGTCGCCGAACCCGGCCGCGGCGAGATCCTGCACGCTTGCCCCCAGACCTGCCGCGGTGGCGCGCCGTTCGGGTGCGTCGTCCCAGGCCAGGACCGTCGCGCCGCCGGCGCGAAGTGCTTTCAACGTCGCGAGGCCCGAGGCGCCGAGACCCATCACGGCAACCGTCTTTTCCTTGTATGCATCGAGCGTAATCACGGCGTGCCGAGGACCTCTATCGCAGCTTCAACGTGGACAGGCCGATCAGGGCAAGCACCAGGGCGATGATCCAGAAGCGGATCACCACCGTGGGTTCGGCCCAGCCTTTTTTCTCAAAATGGTGGTGCAACGGCGCCATGCGGAACACGCGCCGTCCGGTCAGCTTGTAGGAGGCGACCTGAACGATCACCGATACGGTTTCCAGGACGAACAGCCCGCCGATGATGGC
>JAVJPD010000118.1:0-1493 GCA_040216475.1 Rhodospirillales bacterium | reverse complement strand
TGTGCTCTTCCGATCTCTTGGCGGCG
Organism: Rhodospirillales bacterium; assembly: GCA_040216475.1. GTDB lineage: Bacteria > Pseudomonadota > Alphaproteobacteria > Rhodospirillales > CALINB01 > CALINB01. Next base: position 1,467 of record JAVJPD010000118.1, on the reverse strand, counting down.
ATGCGCGCCGCAAGCTGCACGGTCGTGCCGTAGAGATCGTTGTCTTCGGCGATCGGCTCGCCGGCGTCGAGTCCGATCTTGATCTGCAGCGGCAAATCCGGATTTTTCCTATTATGGATATCAACCTGCCGTTGCATCATATTGGCTGCTTCGATGCCGTTGGAGGTCGTCGAGAAGCAGGCCATGATGCCGTCGCCGGTATGCTTGATTTCCTTGCCGCCGTAGTAGGCCAGGGAATCGCGCACGATTTGGTTATGCACATGCAGAATTTCCTGCGCGCCGTCGTCACCGAGCGTTTGCGTCATCGCGGTCGAGCCGGCGATATCGGTGAACAGAATGGTTACGGGCCCCTTGATGCCGGTTTCGGTCAGGGATTGCGATGGATCGTCCTCCTGACCGCCGCCGGAGGATCCGGAGCCGCCTGATTTGCGCCCGCGCTTCGATCGGATTTTGGGGCCAAGGCCGAGATCCATCAGCTTGCGAACGGCTTGCGTGCGGTTACTGACGCCGAGTTTACGATAGACGTTCTTCAGGTGAACTTTGATCGTGATTTCCCGCAACTCCAATTTCCGGGCGATTTCCTTGTTGGGATAGCCCTTGGTGAGAAGGCCGAGAACCTCGCGCTCGCGCGGCGTCAGCTTCTCGAGTTCCTTTTCGGATTTGGCGCTCGCGCCGGCGACGAAGGTCGCCGATTCCTGGCGTTCGGCTTCCGCCACCAGCATCGTCGGCAGGTATTTTTCTCCCGAAATGATCAGTTTCAAGGCATCCAGCATGACCCGGGCGCCGATGTTTTTCGGGATGTACCCGGCGGCGCCGTTGTCGAGCGCGGACTTCGCATCCACCATATCGACCGAGCCGGTCAGAATGACGACCGGCGTCGACGGGAATTTTTCCTTCATCGTACGCAAGCCGTCGAAGTGATTCATGCCGGGCATGAATAGATCGAGAATGATCAACGACGGAATGGGGCCGCTGTTCGCGTGCTTGAGCGCGCCTTTGAAATCATCCGCTTCAAGAACCTCTATATCCGCGGCGAGTTCCCGCAGCAGGACCCCGATGGTTTCGCGAATGAGGTTGTGGTCATCAGCAAAAATAACTCTCACCCTCGATCCTCCCTCTCCTTGGCTTTGGCGATTCCCTCAGGGTGCCCGGTTCATATGTTGTTATAAGTTTTTTTTGAGTCTTCTTTTCTAAGCAAAGAATTTTTCTAAGCCAAGAATTCGAATTTTGGGGGTATTCGATTAATGTTTTAGCCCGGTGGTCTCGGTTCGTCACGGCTCGAAAATATCGAGTGAAATCAAATATCACCCAATCAGACTCGTTGTTCCAGAATCATTTGGCAAGTTATACAAGGGGATAAGACAAGGCTGAATAACGTTTTTCTTGAAACTATAGGTTGTGATTACGCTTTTGTTTGCGCTTGCATCAAAACCGGGTCGGTGCGGTCTGAGAGGCGGTTTTGGCGAG
>JAVJPD010000117.1:0-4880 GCA_040216475.1 Rhodospirillales bacterium | reverse complement strand
GATATCGGCACCGGCACCGGGCGGATGCTCGAGTTGTTCGCGTCGCGCATCGAAGCCGGCCAGGGCATCGATCTGTCGCGGGACATGTTGGCGGTGGCGCGCATGAATTTGGAACGGGCCGGTATCCGCAACTGTTCCGTGCGCCAGGGCGATTTGTACCAACTGCCGTTTCCGGACGGCTCCTTCGAGGCCGTGACGATCCATCAGGTGTTGCACTATACCGACGATCCGGCGCGCGCCATCGCCGAAGCCGCCCGCGTGCTTCGTCCCGGCGGCATTCTGTTGCTGGCGGATTTCGCGCCGCATGCGTGCGAAGAACTGCGCAGCGAGCATTCCCACCGCCGCCTCGGTTTCAGCGAAGCCGAGGTCGCCGCGTGGTTCGAGGATGCCGGCCTGGCGCTTCGCAAGGTCGTGCATCTGCCGGGCGAGCCGTTGACCGTCTCGGTCTGGCTTGCCGCCCGGCCCGGGGCGCGTGCGGGCGACTCCGCCGCCGCGCGCCGCGTGGGCCAGTTGTTGAATGTTTGATGTCGGGAACACGTATCATGGATAGCCATACCCAAGCCCTGGACGGACTCGAACGGCTGCCGATCGCGTCGCCGCTGCCCGACGACGTGAGCGTATCCTTCGAGTTCTTTCCGCCGAAAACGGAAAAAGCCGAGGAGTCGCTTTGGGAGTGCATACAGCGCCTGGCGCCGATCGAGCCCGCGTTCGTATCCGTCACCTACGGCGCCGGCGGCTCGACCCGCGAGCGCACCCACGCCACCGTCGTGCGCATCTTGAAAGAGACCAATCTAAAACCGGCGGCGCACCTGACCTGCGTCGGTCACTCGCGCGCCGAAGTCCTGGACATCGCGCAGCGGTATTGGGACGCGGGCGTGCGCCATATCGTCGCCCTGCGCGGCGATCCGCCCGATCAGGGCCCGACCTGGCGGCCGCATCCGGACGGGTACCTGCATGCGCGCGACCTGGTCGGCGGCTTGAAGACCATCGCCGACTTTGAAATAAGCGTCGCCTGCTTTCCGGAAAAGCATCCCGAGGCGCGCAGCCTCGAGCAGGACATCGATTACCTGAAGATGAAGATCGACGCCGGGGCGAGCCGGGCGATCACCCAGTATTTCTTCGATGTCGATCACTATCTGCGCTACGTCGATATGGCGCGCGCGCGCGGCATCACGGTGCCGATCGTGCCGGGCATTCTGCCCGTCACCAACTTCGCGACCGTGCGCAAGTTCAGCGCGATGGCCGGCGCCAGCGTGCCGCAATGGCTGGCGGATTTGTTCGAGGGGCTCGAGGACGATCCCGAGACCCGCAAGCTGATCGCCGCCGGCGTCGCCGCCGAGCAGTGCCGCGTGCTGCAGGCGCACGGCGTGAAGCAATTCCATTTTTATACCTTGAACCGGGCCGACCTCGCCTTCGCGATTTGCCATATCCTCGGCGTGCGGCCCAAAAAAGCCAAAACGGCATAAAACAACCAGAGAAAAGAAACCGGGAAGATAACCATGTTGAAAAAGGTCGAAGACAAAACGGCCGAGTTACAAAAGTTGCTCGCGACGCGCATTCTTGTTCTGGACGGCGCCATGGGCACCATGATCCAGACTCATAAACTGGACGAGGCCGCCTATCGCGGCGAACGCTTCAAGGATTGGCCGAGCGATCTCAAGGGCAACAACGACCTGCTGACCCTGACCCAGCCGGACGTGATCCGCCAAATCCACGAGGATTTCCTCGCCGCCGGCGCCGACATCCTCGAGACCAATACCTTCAATTCGACCTCGATCTCGCAGGCCGATTACGACATGGAGGAGCTGGTCTACGAGTTGAACGTGGAGGGCGCCAAGCTCGCGCGCGCGGCCGCCGCCAAGTTCACCGAGCAAAACCCGGACAAGCCGCGCTTCGTCGCCGGCGTGCTGGGCCCGACCAATCGCACCGCCTCGATCTCGCCGGACGTGAACGATCCGGGGTTCCGCAACATCACCTTCGACGAGCTGCGCGCGGCCTATTACGAGGCGACGCGCGGACTGGTCGACGGCGGCGCGGATATTCTGCTGATCGAGACCGTGTTCGACACCCTGAACGCGAAGGCGGCGATCTACGCCGTGCACGAATATTTCGACGATACCGGCATCCGCCTGCCGATCATGATCTCGGGCACCATCACGGATGCCTCGGGCCGCACGCTGACGGGCCAGACTCCGGAAGCGTTCTGGTATTCGGTCAAGCACGCCAGGCCGATCAGCATCGGTTTCAACTGCGCCCTCGGCGCCGAGGCGCTGCGCCCCTACATTCAAAGCGTCGCGCGGATCGCCGACATCAGCGTGAGCGTGCACCCGAACGCGGGCCTGCCGAACGAATTCGGCGGCTACGACGATTCGCCGGACTACATGGCCGAGCAGTTGCGCGGCTTCGCGCAAAGCGGGCTGGTCAATCTCGTCGGCGGCTGCTGCGGCACCACGCCCGAGCACATCAAGGCCATCGCCGACGCCGTTTCCGACATGCCGCCGCGCGCCGTCGCGGAGATCGAGCAAACCTGCCGCCTGAGCGGGTTGGAGCCGCTCGTCTTCAACGACGTGACCGGCTTCGTCAACGTCGGCGAGCGCACCAACGTCGCCGGCTCGCCGCTCTTCAAGAAGCTTATCCTCGCCGGCGATTTCGAGAAGGCGCTGGATATCGCCCGCCAGCAGGTCGAGAACGGCGCGCAGATCATCGACGTCAACATGGACGAGGCGATGCTCGATTCCGAAGCGTCGATGGACAAGTTTCTCAAGCTCATCGCCGCCGAACCGGACGTCTCGCGCGTGCCGGTGATGATCGATTCGTCCAAGTTCACGGTGATCGAAGCCGGCCTCAAGTGCGTGCAGGGCAAGAGCATCGTCAATTCGATCAGCCCGAAGGAAGGCGAGGGGCCGTTCATCGAGCAGGCGCGCGAGATCATGCGCTACGGCGCCGCCGTGGTGGTGATGGCGTTCGACGACAAGGGCCAGGCCGACACCAAGGACCGCATGGTCGAAATCCTCACCCGCTCGTACAAGATTCTGGTCGAGACGGTCGGGTTCCCGTGCGAGGACATCATCGTGGACCCGAACATCTTTCCGGTCGCCACCGGCATCGAGGAGCACCGCAACTTCTCGAAGGACTTCATCGAGGCGGCCAAGGTCCTGAAAGAGACGTTACCCGGCATCCGCATCAGCGGCGGCCTCAGCAACGTGTCGTTTTCCTTTCGCGGCAACAACCCGGTGCGCGAGGCGATGCACGCGGTGTTTCTGTATCACGCCATCCGGGCGGGCATGGACATGGCCATCGTCAACGCCGGCATGCTGACGGTGTATGCCGATATTCCGGAGAACCTGCGCAACGTCGTCGAGGACGTGATTCTGAACCGGCGCGACGACGCGACCGAGCAGTTGCTCGACATGGCCGGCGAGTTCAAGGGCGAGAAGCGCGAGAATAAGAAGGATCTGAGCTGGCGCAAGGGCACCGTGACCGAACGCCTGACCCACGCGCTGGTCAACGGCATCGCCGATTACGTGGTCGAGGACGTCGAGGAGGCCCGCCAGCTCGCCGACAAGCCGATCGAGGTGATCGAAGGCCCGCTGATGGACGGCATGAACGTGGTCGGCGATCTGTTCGGCTCGGGCCAGATGTTCCTGCCCCAGGTGGTGAAAAGCGCGCGCGTGATGAAAACCGCGGTCGCGCATCTGCTGCCCTACATGGAAGAGGAGAAGAAACGTTCCGGCGACACCAAGCCGAAGGGCAAGATTCTGCTCGCGACCGTGAAGGGCGACGTGCACGACATCGGCAAGAACATCGTCGGCGTGGTGTTCCAGTGCAACAACTTCGACGTCGTCGACCTCGGGGTCATGGTGCCCTACGCCAAGATCGCCGAGGCCGCGAAAAAGGAGAAGGTCGACATCATCGGGCTCTCCGGCCTGATCACGCCGTCGCTCGAGGAAATGGCGTCGAACGCGGGCGACATGACCCGCGACGGCTTCGACATTCCGTTGCTGATCGGCGGCGCGACCACGTCAAAGGTGCATACGGCGGTCAAGATCGCGCCGAATTATAAAGGCCCGACCGTCTACGTGACCGACGCCTCGCGCGCCGTCGGCGTGGTGACCAATCTGGTCAGCGAGAAAAGCCGCGTCGGCTACCTCAAGGAGATCGAGGACGATTACGCCAAGATCCGCAAGAAGCACGAAGGCAAGAGCGAGGGGCAGGGGCATCTCTCGATCGCGGACGCGCGCGCCAAAAAGTTCAAGATCGACTGGACGGACGCAACGCCGCCGAAGCCGACGTTCCTCGGCCTCAAGGTCTTCGAGGACTACGACTTGGCCGAGCTGACCACGCGCATCGACTGGACGCCGTTCTTCCGCACCTGGGAATTGAAGGGCACGTATCCGTCGATCTTCGAGGACGAGAAATTCGGCGAGGCGGCGCAAAATCTCTTCAACGACGCGCAAGGCATGCTGCAGCAGATCGTCGGCGAGAAGTGGCTGACGGCGAAAGCGGTGATCGGGTTTTATCCGGCCAATAGCGTCGGCGACGACGATATCGAGATCTATACCGACGACACCCGCAAGCACGTCCTCAACCGGTTTCATTTCCTCCGGCAACAAATGCCGAAGAGCGCGGGCCGCGCGAACCTGTGTCTGGCCGATTTCGTCGCGCCGAAGGAGACCGGCGTCGCCGATTATCTGGGCGCGTTCGCCGTCACCGCCGGGCTCGGCATCGAGAAGAAGCTCGCCGAGTTCAAGGAAAAGCACGACGACTACAACGATATCCTGCTCAAGGCGCTGGCGGACCGTTTGGCCGAAGCCTTCGCGGAGCGCATGCACGAACGCGTGCGCACGGCGTTCTGGGGCTATGCGGCGGACGAAAACCTG
>JAVJPD010000116.1:0-4522 GCA_040216475.1 Rhodospirillales bacterium | reverse complement strand
GGACGACCCGCTCCTCGTCCTCGAATTCGGAAGCACTGCCGGCATAATCGTGATAGGCGACCTTCAGGTAAAAATCGAAGGAGTGCTGGAACAGCGGCAGCAGGCCGCAATCCATGGCCGAGACCGCCATGCCCGCGTTGGTGTGGGTGTGCACGACCGCGTTGACATCGGGCCGGGTTTTGTAAACCCCGCTGTGCAAGACGAAGGCGGCGCTGCTCAGGCCGTCCTTCGGGCCCTCGATGATATTGCCGTCGAGGTCGATCTTGATGATGTTCGAGGCGGAAATCTCTTCCATGAAGTAATTGTGGTTGTTCAGAAGAATCTGGTTCTTCTTGCCGGGCACGCGAGTCGAGATGTGATTGTTGGTCATCTCCGCGAGATCGAAATAATCGAGCAACCGGCCGCAGGCGGCCAGGTTGATGCGGGCTTCCCATTCTTCCTTGGAGAAACGGTTATGCAACGACATGGAACCCTCCCTGGTTCGATTCCCCTATTGATCCCGATCAGTGCTTATAAGACGGATCGATCCGGTCGAGCCGGCGCAGATGTCCGGCCCAAGAGCGATCGTGGACCTGCGTCTTGCGGTCCTTCATGTACCGGGACGTTTCCACGCGAATCTCGGGTGCCACCTCGTGAATTTTGCCGCGCGCCGAAAGGGCATAGAGCTGCGCCTCGCAGGCCTTGTTCATCCGGTACATCAGGCTGAAGGCCTCCGCCACGTTGCGCCCGCACGTCAGCAGGCCGTGGTTGCGCAGTACCAGCGCGAAATTATTCTCGCCGAGGTCCGCGACCAGGCGCTGTTTCTCGTCTTCGTTGACGGCGACGCCCTCGTAATCGTGATACGAGGTCTTAAGATAGAAATCGAAGGAGTGCTGGAACAACGGCAGCAATCCGCATTCCAACGCGGATACGGCCATGCCCGGCACGGTATGGGTATGCAATACGCATTCGACGTCGTGACGGGCCTCGTGAATGGCGCTGTGAATCACGTAGCCGGCCTTGTTCACGAGCCCGTTCGAGCCGTCGAGCACGTTGCCCTCGATGTCGATCTTGATCAGGCTGGACGCCGTGCATTCCTCGAAAAACAAATTCGAGTCGTTGATCAAAAACTGATCATGGGTACCCGGAACGCGGACCGTTATGTGCGTACCCGTCATATCCGACATGCCGTAATAATCGACGAGCCGGTAACAGGCCGCCAAATTGATTCTCGCTTCCCATTCTTGCGGTGAAACCCGATCGCGGATCGACATGATGGTACTCCCTTTACGTTTTTTGCATCTTACGCTTTTTGCATCCGGGCCGCATGTCTCCGCCATCACCGCCGACACTGCCAATGGCGAAAACACGGCTTCCGGTTGTTCGACGAACAAGGATGGTGAGTCATACGTGTGTCGAACCAAAGTGTATCTTGGGTCGGGGGTAAAAGACAAATATTGTTAATTATTTGATTTTGAACGCTTTTTCAGAGCTTCGCTGAACCGTCAGAGTAACCCAGTCGTCGACCACGGCGCGGCCCCGATACAAAAGCCCCCGGGACCGGTGCGCGGCCAACACGCGACGCCAATCCTGCAGCAAAAACCCGGAAAGGATCGCGAAACCGCCCGGCGCCAAATGCGCCTCCAAATCTCCGGCCATGGCGCACAGCGGATTGGCGAGAATATTGCTCACGATTAAATCATACGGCGCCTGGGCATTCACGGCACGCGACCGGTAGCCCTGCGTGACCAAGGCCCGTATATGCGGGTGCAGTCCGTTCAGACGGAGATTGGCCGCGCAGGTTCTCACCGCGCGCGGATCGATATCGCAGGCCGTCACCCGGGCCCGCCACGCCTTGACGATCGACATCGCCAGGATGCCCGAGCCGGTCCCCATATCGAGAACCCGCTTAAAACGATAAGCCCGCGACAAACGGTCGAGGGCCGCCAGAACGCCGGCGGTGCTGGCATGCTTGCCGGTGCCGAAGGCGAGGCCCGCATCCAGGCACAGCGCGAACGCGCCGGGCGGCGGCGGATCGGCTTCATGGCTGCCGAAGATGTAGAATCTTCCGATCCGGACCGGCGGAAAATTACTGAACGATTCGAGTTCCCAATCGCGCTCGGAGACCGGCGCGATCTTCATCGCCGGCACCGGCAGGCCGAGAGCCGCCGCGACCGCCGCGACCGCCGCCGTGAGGACGGGCTTGTCGGGCGCGGCCCGCGAAAACCCCGTCACCTGCCAGATCGATTCGTCGCCGATGGGAAAACACGTCACCGCCTCGCAATGAGGCTCGAATGCCGCCTCGAAGGCCTTGAAGGCCCCGGCCGTCACGGTCACGCTGACCTGCCAGCAGGCGGTCCCGCTCACACCGCCTCCACGAAAGCATCCATGACCTTTTTGGTGCCGGCTTTCTCGAATTCGATTTCGAGCTTGTTGCCGTCGACCGTCTTGACCCGGCCATAGCCGAACTTCTGATGAAACACCCGCTGACCCGATTTGTAATGCTCGGGCAGCTGAACGATATCCCGGTCCCAATCGACGGACTCGACGGAACGGGTCTTGCGGCGGCGTTGCGAGCGTGTCCGGTGGAACGGCGACGCATCTTCCGAGAACCCGCCGCCGGTTTTGGCCGCACCGCCGGAGCCGTAAAGCCCCGACTCGGAGTCGCACTCGACGTTTGCCGGCGGCAGTTCGTCGATGAAGCGCGACGGGATCGCGCTTTGCCAGTTGCCGTAGACGCGCCGGTTGGCGGCGAAGCTGACGGTCGCGCGTTTGCGCGCGCGCGTGAGCCCGACATGGGCCAAGCGGCGCTCTTCCTCCAGGCCCGCGAGGCCGCCTTCGTCGAGCGACAACTGATGCGGCAGCAAGCCCTCTTCCCAGCCCGGCAGGAAAACCGTTTCGAATTCGAGCCCTTTGGCCGCGTGCAGGGTCATGAGATTGGCCTTGTCGTCGTCGCTCGATTCGTCGTTTTCCATCACCAGGCTGACGTGATCGAGAAACGCCCGCAGGGTTTCGAATTCCTCCAAAGCGACGACCAGTTCCTTGAGGTTGTCGAGGCGGCCCGGCGCGTCGATCGTCTTCTGCTTCTTCCACATCTCCATGTAGCCCGATTCGTCGAGCACCATCGCCGCCAGTTCCGACGGCGGCAGACCGCCGGCGAGGCTGCGCCAGCGGGCGAAATCGTTCACCAACGCGGCCAGGCTCGCGCGCGGCTTCGGTTTCAGCTCGTCGGTCTCGATCAGCTTGGCCGCCGCGACGCTCATCGGATCGCCTTGCGCGCGCGCCAACAGATGCAGCGTCTGCACCGCCACCTGGCCGAGGCCGCGCTTCGGCGTGTTGACGATCCGCTCGAACGCGAGATCGTCGGCCGGCTGCGCGATCAGCCGCAGGTACGCCACCGCATCGCGGATTTCCTGGCGCTCGTAAAAGCGCGGGCCGCCGATCACCCGATACGGAATACCGAGCGTGATCAGGCGTTCTTCGAACTCGCGGGTCTGAAAGCCGGCGCGCACCAGCACCGCGATCTCGTTCAGGCGGTGTTTCTTCGAGTGCAGGGCCTCGATTTCCCCGCCGATATAGCGGGCCTCCTCCTCGCCGTCCCAGACGCCGACGATGCGGACCTTCTCGCCTTCGTTGTGCTCGGTCCACAGCGTCTTGCCGAGGCGGCCGGCGTTATGCGCGATCAAGCCCGACGCCGCGCCCAGGATATGCGGCGTCGACCGGTAGTTGCATTCGAGCCGGACAACGGCGGCGCCCGGGAAATCTTCCTCGAAGCGCAGGATGTTGCCGACCTCGGCGCCGCGCCAGGAATAGATCGACTGGTCGTCGTCGCCGACGCAGCAAATGTTCTTGTGCTCCTGCGCCAGCAGGCGCAGCCACAGATACTGCGCGACGTTGGTGTCCTGGTACTCGTCGACCAGGATGTAGCGAAAACGGTGTTGATATTTCTTCAGGATATCGGAGTTGTCCTGAAACAGCGTCAGGTTATGCAGCAGGAGATCGCCGAAGTCGGCGGCGTTGAGTGTCCGCAGGCGCGCTTGATACTCTTTATAAAGATCGAGCGCCTTGCCGTTCGCGAACTCCGCTCCTTCCGCGTCGGATACCTTCTCCGGCGTCAAGCCGCGGTCCTTCCAGCGCTGGATGATGTTGCTGAGAATGCGCGCGGGCCAGCGCTTCTCGTCGATCTCATGGGCGGCCAGAAGCTGCTTGAGCAGGCGCACCTGATCGTCGGCGTCGAGAATCGTGAAAGTGTTGGTCAGGCCGACGGTTTCGGCATGTTGGCGGAGAATGCGCGCGCCGATGGCGTGAAAGGTGCCGATCCACCAGCCTTCGGTCGGCCGTCCGAGCAGGGACGCCACCCGGTTCTGCATCTGCCGGGCCGCCTTGTTGGTGAAGGTGACCGCGAGGACATCCCACGGCCGCGCGTGCCCCTTGAGCAGAATGTGCGCGAGCCGCGTGGTCAGGACCCGGGTCTTGCCGGTGCCGGCGCCGGCCAGCACCAGGACCGGGCCATCGAGCGCCTCGGCGGCCTCGCGCTGGCCCG
>JAVJPD010000115.1:0-6527 GCA_040216475.1 Rhodospirillales bacterium | reverse complement strand
GATATCGGCCGGAACCGTATTTTTAGCCATTCGAACCCTCTCAAAACCGGCTGGCGAGTGTAGGCAGGGTACCCCTTAAGGGCAAGGATTATAAGCTCTTTTCGGCCCCCAAGCAGCCTCGAGACGGCCATCTCGGGGCCCGCATCAGGACATGAGGACACGGACGTGGGCGGCCGCGCAGGCGGCCAAGGCCGCTAGGTCATACCCCCCTTCGAGGGAGCTGATCAACCGGCCATCGCAACACGCGCCCGCGACCGCCATGATTTCCCGGGTGACCCATGTGAAATCCTCGTCGGCCAGGCGGATCTGGGCCAGCGGATCGCTGACATGGGCGTCAAACCCGGCCGAAACGATCACCACCTCGGGCTTGAACGCGGCCAAGGCCGGCAATATCCGCCGCGACCATCCTTTGCGGAACGCATCCGAGCCGGTCCCGGCGGGCAGTTCCACATTGACGACGTTATCCGCGACGCCGGTATCGGATTCGCGGCCGGTGCCGGGATAAAACGGCGACTGATGGCTCGACGCGAAGAACAAATCGGCGTCGCGTTCAAAGGCGTGTTGGGTGCCGTTGCCGTGATGGACGTCAAAATCGACGACCGCGACACGCTTGAGCCCGTGCACTGCGCGTGCATGTTCCGCCGCGATCGCGACGTTGTTGAACAGGCAAAATCCCATCGCCCGGCCATGCTCGGCGTGATGACCGGGCGGACGGATTGCGCAAAAGGCGTTCTTCGCCTCGCCGTCCATCACGGCATCGACCGCCGCGCAGGCCGCCCCGGCTGCTCTCAGCGCAGCCTCGCCCGAGGCCGGCGACAGGGCCGTATCCGGATCGAGGTGTACATGCCCCGACTTCGGCACGTTCTCGAAAACCAGGTCGACATACCGGGGTTCATGGACCCGTTTGATATCCGCCAAATCGGCAATCGGCGCTTCGCGGCGTATGAGGCTTTTGAATTCCGCCGCTTCCAGCGCCTTGAGAACCGAGCGCAGGCGATCCTGCGATTCAGGGTGGTAGGCCCCGGGATCGTGTTCGACGCAAACGGGATGGCTATATAATATCGTGCTCATGATCTCTTCTCGGAACGTCCGGGCCACCGGTCCCGGGGAATCCGAGCCGGGCTTTTGCGGCGCGCCCGGCGGTTTTCCCCGACGGTTTTCCCCTGCGCTTTCGAGGCATTATTGCTATTATACCGGCTCGGATTGGGCGGTCCAGTCCAGGTCTTTCCATACCTTTCCATACATTGAGGGCACCGATGATAAACGGACAGCTTGCAGCCTCGGGCCGCGCTCGGCACGACACCTATACCTTTCGACTCGATTCCAAACGGTTTTGGTCGACGATCGCGATCCTTGTCGCTTTTTGCGTCACGGCTCTAGCAGGCGCTGCGGACGGTTTCGCGCAAGAAGAAAAGAAGAAAAAGAAGCGCGGCAAGGCGACCGTCGTCATCGTCGATGAGGTACGCCAGGAACCGCTGGCGCAAACCATGCCGGTACTCGGGCGCTTTATCGCACTCCGCAGCGGTGTCGTTGCCGCGCACATCGGCGGCCCGGTCAAAAAAATCTTCGCCGATGTCGGCGATCGCGTCGAAGCCGGAAAAATCATTGCCGAGCTCGATACCGACATGTTGAAATGGCGCTATGAGGTAACCCGCGCCGAAATGTCCGAGGCCGAAGCCCGGGTGCGCACGGCCAAGGTCCGGGTCAAGCTGCTGTCGCAGGAATTGAAGCGCCTGACCAACCTGCGCAAATCGGCGGCCTTCAGCCAGGCCCGCTTCGAGGATAAACAGGTCGAGGTGTCGCAGGCGAAAAGCCAGGTGGTCGAAGCCGAGGCCGCCATGAAACGGCGCAAGGCGGCCATGGAGCTGACCCATGTCGAGTTGGAAAATGCCAAGATTCGCGCGCCTTACACGGGCGTGATCACCCGGCGCCACACCGAGATCGGCTCGTACGTCAAGGAAGGCGATCAGGTTTTCAACATGGTCGACGACAACAGCCTGGAAATCGAAGCCGACGTGCCCTCGAAACGGATCGCGGGCCTGTCGGCCGGATTGAAACTCCGCGCGAACATCGACTCCCAGACCAATCTCGAAGCCAGCGTGCGGGCCATCGTGCCGTCGGAAAACCCTCTGGCGCGGACCCGAATGGTCCGCTTCACGGCATCCTTTAAAGACAAAAGCCAAGCCCTGGCCGCCAACCAAAGCGTGACTCTGCATATACCGATCTCGAAGATCCGCGACATCGTGACGGTTCATAAGGACGCGGTGATCAACCGCATGGGCAAGAATGTCGTCTTCGTCGTCCAAAAACGCCGGGCCCGGCTTAAGGAAGTCGTCTTGGGCGATTCGATCGGCAACCGCTTCGAAGTCATCCGCGGCCTCGAGCCGGAAGATAAGGTCGTGATCCGCGGCAATGAACGACTCAAAGACGGCAGGCGCGTGAAAACCGAGAGTCCCGCGTCCTGATCGCTCAGGACTTGCGCAACACCACGACGTCGTATCCCTCCTCCTCGCGATGCTCGAGAAGGGCGTGGCCGGTCGTTCGGCTGTAAGCGTCGAAGTCGGCCGGCGCGGCCGGATCGGTAACGTGCACCTCGAGCTCGTCGCCGCGGCTCAAACTCTTCATGGCCTTGTTCGCCCGCAATACCGGCAGCGGACAAATCAATCCCTTCATATCCAATATCGAGCGTGCCATCGCTTACGGTCGTTTCCTCCGGCGGTGCCCCCATGATCGCGGCCGATTATCGGGATTTGCCGGCCCGGCGGCAATCGGTGAAACTGCCCGGAAAACCGGGAAAATCCGATCCGAGCATGCTGCGTAGCACAATAAATATTGCATGGCAGCATTTCTGGCGGTGCTATAAAATTGCGAATACACAACAAAACAATTGTATGCGACGCCATAATACGATGGCGGGCATGACCGAAACATCTGTGTAATAAGCTGATATATAATAAAATTTTTCCATTTTTATATTTCGGTGACGGCCCCGGTCGCACGCCGTATTTTGGGCGTTTATGAAAATATCGTAATTTTGCAGCGCACAATAAAAAAATAAAATACTGCTAGGCTTATCCGTCATAATCCCGTACATTTCGACTCGCGCATACACCGCAATGTGCCGGAAAGGGCGGCTTCCAAGGGTTTTACGCCCTCGTTTCATTTAGGTGCGCTGCACGAGCGATTGAGCCGGACGGGCCCTATTGTTTTTGGACTTGTTTAATCTAGAGAAGGATTAGGTGTCGGACATGAAATTCGAGATGATTGAAAAAAATGCCCGTCATGCCAGCATGCTGCTGAAGGCCATGAGCAACCCGCACCGGTTACTGATCTTATGCCAGTTGACCGACGGCGAGAAATGCGTCGGCGAACTGGAAACCATCGTCGGCCTCAGCCAATCGGCGCTTTCCCAACATCTTGCCCGCCTCCGGCGCGACAATTTGGTGAAAACCCGGCGTTCGGCGCAAACCATCTACTATTCCCTCGCCGGCGACGACGTCGAAGTCTTGATCGACGCCCTGCACGGCCTGTATCAGCAGTCCCATGTCGCGGTCACGCAGGCGATGAAGAAAGCCGCCCGCCCGCGCGATGCCGTATCGGCCGCCTAGCCGGCACCGTATTCCCGTATCGGTTTAGCGTTTGGTTTCGAGCGCCCGGCATATGCCGGGGCGCTGGCGGGCGGTATGCGTTTAAAAATAAATTGCAATTAATAATCATTATTATTATCGTACGGGCCTCGCAACCACCATCGCCGTGAACCGGGGTTCCCACCGATGACGAGCCTGACTTCTTCCGCTTGGCGTTACCGCGTTCTCAACCTCTCGGACCTCGCCCTGCCCGAACAGGTGCTGCTGTATATCCTGCGCAAACGCATCGAAACCTATGCGCCGCTCACGCATACCCGAAGCCTCGCCGATCTGCACGAAGTCTATCTCGGCATCTTCGGCATCGCCCATATCGAGGCCGCCCTCGCCGCCGTCGACGGATTCACCGCAACGCTTCATAAACACACGCGCCGCGCGCTCCGCTTTCACCGGACCAAATGCAATCCGGTCAGCATGGACGAATGGCGCTTGCTGTTGCTGATCGCGGCGCATCAGGCGGAGCACGACGAATACGCCGCCGCCCTTACCCGCTGGCTCGTCCCCGCCGCCCATGCCGGCCGGCTCTCCCGGCACGCCGCGAGCCTTGCCAAAACCCTGGAACGGAAAAACTTGTTTCTGCCGCTGCGGGTCGGCTTCACGCCGATGCCCGATATCCTGGCCGAACGCGCCTACGTCTATCCGTCGCCCCGGATCAACCCGTAACGCCGTACCGACCTTTCGAAAGAGCAAAAAGAACGCAGCCCGGCCGTTACGCAGGGCTGCGCTCAAAAAGCACGCACGTAAGATCGCTTCTTAAAACCGGACGTGAGAGCGCCGACCGTTCTTTCGCGGCTGCTGCACGAAGGACGGCAGCAGTTGGAAATCCGGGTCGAATTCGTTGTAATTGCAGGTCAGCTCTTCGCCCACGGCAATATTCCGGCGCGCGAACCCTTCCGTCATGCCGGAAAGGTCGGTGTTCGGATTCTCGCCGTCATGGTTCATGAAGCGGCCGTTATCGAACTCCAGCACCAACGTCTCCGGGTCATCCGGCATCGGGTAGGTGTAGCGTTCGAGGTAGAGCCGAAGATACTCGGGAGCGTCCCGTAAGGACGATCTCGGCACCAATCGGTCGAAAGTCGTATCCAAGCGCCAGAT
Organism: Rhodospirillales bacterium; assembly: GCA_040216475.1. Classification (GTDB taxonomy): domain Bacteria; phylum Pseudomonadota; class Alphaproteobacteria; order Rhodospirillales; family CALINB01; genus CALINB01. The sequence continues at coordinate 1,788 of JAVJPD010000115.1, read as the reverse complement.
CAAGGTGCCCGCGGCAATCGTCCTCGCCGCGAACACGCCGACCCCTTCAATCACGCTCGGCGCGACGTAGGTATCGACAAGCATCATTTGATGAAGCTCCAAACAAATCCCGCTCTGCGGGATCAAGGGAGCCGGCGTACCCCGCTCGGTCGCTCCCCTGACGGCTCAAATCTTTGTATCGATTCTCTCAAGCCGACAAGATGGAAAATGCCGGAAGTCGATTTTTTTGATCCTGCCCTCTTCTGCCCGGGGGCCGGGCTTGCTACTCTTGACCGGGGGAGACCGCCGCAACGGGGATCACGGGCGCCATGAAAGACAAGGGCTACCTTCAATCGCTGCTGGCCTATAACGCCTGGGCCTACGGTGAGCTGTATACGGTCGTCCGCGCCATGCCCGCCGCGGAAGTCGTCAAGGAACGCCCGACGCCCCTCAAGTCGATCCTGGTCAGCTTGAACCACCTGGTCGTCGTCGACCGAATCTGGCTGGCCCACATGGAGGGCCGCAAACACGGCTTCGACAACCTCCGGACGGTCCTGCACGAGGATATCGACGCCCTCTGGCAGGCCCGCCGGGACACCGACAAGACCCTGCAGGACTACGCCGCCGGCCTCGGCGAGGACGACCTCGAGGAAATCGTCGAATACGAGCTGATCAGCGGCAATAAAGGCGAACTGTCCCGCGCCATGATCCTCACCCACCTCGTCACCCACGGCAATTACCACCGCGGCTGGATCGTCGACATGCTCGGCCAGGCGGGCGTCCAGCAGCCGCAGATGGACTTGCCGGTCTACGAACGCAAAACCCGGGAGAACCGGCCGGTTCCCCTGCCCTGACCGCGCCCGGACCGACCCGAACGGGAAAACGACAGGAAAGTCTATGAGCAAGAAAATCGCCGTCCTGGGCGCGGGCGCCATCGGCAGTTGCGTCGGCGCCGACCTCACCGAGGCGGGCCTCGACGTCACCCTCGTCGATCAATGGCCCGAGCACGTCGAGGCCATGAAGGCGAACGGCCTGCATATCCAATTCCCGGAAGAAGACCTGAAAATCCCGGTTGCGGCCTGGCACCTCTGCGAGTTGGCCGAGCACGTGCCGGCCTTCGACGTGGTACTCCTGACCGTCAAATCCTACGACACCCGCTGGATGGCCGAGCTGATCGCACCCTATCTCAAGGACGACGGCGTGTTCGTCGGCCTGCAAAACGGCATGAACAACGGCGATATCGCCGACGTGGTCGGGCGCGAGCGCACCATCGGCGCGGTCGTCGAACTATCCGGCGAGATCTTCACCCCCGGGCTGGTACAGCGCGACACCACCCGGCCCGACACCTGGTTCGGCCTCGGCGAGCTCGACGGTACGATCACGCCGCGCCTCGAAGAGATCAAGGCGATCATGGAAAACGTCGCCAAGATCACCCTGACCGGGAACATCGAGGGCGCCAAGTGGACCAAGCTCATCGCCAACACCATGGTGATGGGCCTCGTCGGCCTGCTCGGGCTCAAGACCTGGGAGGCCGCCAACCTGCCCGGCATGACCGAACTGGCGATCCGCGCGGGCCGCGAATCCGTCGCCGTCGGCCGGGCCTTGGGCTATGCGCTCGAGCCCGTGTTCGGCATGAGCGCCGAGGAATTCGCCGGCGCCACCGACGACGTGCTGATCCGGGCGATGCAAACCCTGCTCGGCCATATCGGCAAGAACGCCACCACGGCGGCGATTCACGACCACATCAAGGGCCGCAAGAGCGAGATGTCGCATATAACGGGAATCGTCGCGCGCAAGGGCGCCGAGCTC
>JAVJPD010000114.1:0-2686 GCA_040216475.1 Rhodospirillales bacterium | reverse complement strand
CGCTGCCGTCGATCCCGTCGGTATCCCCGGCGATGGCCGACACCGCCGGGTGGCCGTTCAACGCGAGCGCCAAGGCCAACAGATATTGCCCGTTGCGCCCGCCCCGGCCCGGGCCGCGCACCGTCACCGTCGTCTCACCGCTCGAAAGCAGCACGCACGACCCCTGTCCAATCCTATTCAAGACTTCACGGGCGTGATCGGCACCGACAGCATCGGCGTCGCCTTCGATCGCGTCGCCGAGAATGATCGGTTCGACCCCGTGCGCGCGGGCGACCTCGGCGGCGGCTTCGAGCGAGCGCGCCGGCGTCGCGATCAGGGCATACGACGCCCGCGACAAACGCGGATCGTCCGGCTTCGGCGTTTCTTGCATCTCGTTTCGCAAATGATCTTCGACGGCGGCGGGCACGCCGATGCCGTAACACGCGATGATGCCGCGCGCCATCGCGAACGTCGTCGGATCGGCGACCGTCGGGCCCGAGGCAATAACGGAGGGATCATCGCCGGGCACGTCCGAAATCGCGAGCGTGGCGATGGCGGCCGGATACGCGGCTGCGGCAAGCCGGCCGCCCTTGACGGCGGAGAGATGCTTGCGCACGCAATTCATTTCCGCGATCGTCGCGCCCGACTTGAGCAGCGCCGCGTTGACCGCCTGCTTGTCCGCCAGCGTCAGCCCCGGTGCCGGCACCGCGAACCACGACGAACCGCCGCCCGAAACCAGGCAAACCATCAAATCGCCCGCGTCGAGCCCGTGCGCCATATCGAGAATCCGCCGCGCCGCCGCCTCACCCGCCGCATCGGGCACCGGATGCGCCGCCGCGATAACCTCGATGCGCGCACACGGCGCTTCGTGGCCGTAGCGGGTAATCACGAGTCCTTCGACGGGGCCGCGCCAATGGGCTTCGAACGCCTGCGCCATGCGCGCGGCGGCCTTGCCGAAGCCGGTGACGACGGTGCGGCCCGCCGGTTGCGGCGGCAAATGACCGGGCAGGATTCGAAACGGGTCCGCCGCCGCGATGGCCGCCTCGAAAAGGGATTTCAGAAAATCGTCGTTCATGAACGGTTTCAGGCGTTGATGTTGAGATTCGATATCCGGGCCGACACGGCGATGGCCATCGCGGCACTTAATCCGTACAATGGCGCAAACGCGCAGCAATCATTGACCGGCCCGTTCGTATGATCAAATTGATTTCCAGAATTTTCGGCGGCAAATCGAAAAAAGAGACGGCCGCCAAACCAGCCAAAAAACCGGCGGCGCCGAAGAAAAACCCGGCGGACGTCGCGGCCGCCGATAAAGGCACGCAACCCTCGACGATCGAACAGCTCGAAGCCGCGTCGGCGGCGCTCGAAAAGGCGGCCGGCGCGGCCCCCGATACGGCCCCCGGTGCGGCCAAAGCCGCCGGGCCCAGGGAAGCCCTGACGGTGCGCGAGAAACTGATCCGGAACGCGCTTTCCATCCATCGGGAAAAATCGAAAATTCTGGACAGCCTGCCGCCGGCGGTCCGAACGAAATTGACCGCCATGGCGATGGCGCTTTACATCCAGCAGCGCTCGGACAAGGGCAAGCACTGACCGTTTTCCGGACAGGCGCGCTCTCCGAATAAGTCCTCCGAATAATACGGACTGCGGCAATTCCTTATACTCATGGGGCGACAAATCCGTTAGGGTGCCCCGATCAAGGATCGAATGCCCTGATACCTGCACGAAACCGCCTTGATCCCGCCGGGAGACGTCCTTCGTGAGCAACGGCCCAGTCGACGACAAGCTAAAAGCCGAGATATCCGGCCTTCTCCTCTATCTGCAACGCGTGCGCACGGAAATCGCGGCGATGGGCCGCGGCCGCGACGAGGAGCACAATTTCGAAAGTATGGGCAAGCAATTGGACGCGATCGTCGAAGCGACCGAGCACGCCACCGAAACCATCATGAACGCGATGGAGCAAAACGAGGAATGCGTGACTCTCCTCAAGGCCGGCGAGAAAGACCCCAAGAAGCTCGAGCTGCTCGACAAGATCAGCGACAACGGCAATGCCGTGTTCGAGGCCTGCTCGTTTCAGGACATCACCGGCCAGCGCGTCACCAAGATCATCAAATCGATCTCTTTCGTCGAGGAACGCGTCGAATCGCTGCTGAACATCTGGGGCCGCGAAGCCCTCGCAGAGGTCGAAACCGGCGTCGGCGAGGAAACCAAGCGCGAACAGGAACTTATGCTGCATGGCCCGAAAGTCGACGGCCAGGAAAGCATCTCGCAAGCCGAAATCGACAAGCTGTTCGATTAGGGTTAACGTCACCCCTCACGTTCAATTCCATAACGTTGCCGAGGAGAGCATCGCCCTATGTTTCGTTCGTTCGCATCACGCTTGTCTGCTGCCCTGATCGCCTTTTCCGCTCTGATCTTTCATCCCGGCGCCGCGCCCCGCGCCGCCGATCTCGAAAATACCCTCTATATGGACCTCAAGGACGGACGCGTGGTCATCCAGATGCGCCCCGATCTGGCGCCGAAGCACGTCGCACGCATCAAGGAACTCGTGCGCAAGGGATTTTACGACGGCCTCACCTTTCATCGGGTGATCGGCGGCTTCATGGCGCAAGGCGGCGATCCGCAAGGCACCGGCATGGGCGGTACCGGCGTCAAACTTCCGGCGGAGTTCTCCAACGAACCGTTTTAGCGGGGCAGCGTCGGCATGGCC
>JAVJPD010000113.1:0-1398 GCA_040216475.1 Rhodospirillales bacterium | reverse complement strand
CACTCGTGGCTGATCATCTTTACCGATCTGGTATCGTTGATGCTGACGTTCTTCGTGCTGTTGTTCGCGATGTCCAATATCAAGGTAGACAAGTGGGAATCGATCACGGATTCGCTGTCGCAAAGCTTGAGTCCGACGAGTTCGAAAAAAGTTGCCGCCGCGACGGCGCAGTTCAACATCGCCAGTATTTTCCGCAAACGCGCGATCAATCTGGATTATCTGTCGGCCTTGCTGGAAGACGTGATCCCCAAGGACCCGTTGTTGGCCCAGGGCAAGCTGATTCGCCTGGAGGACCGGTTGATTATCACATTGCCGGGGCAAATCCTGTTCGCGCCGGGCGAATCGAAGCTCAAGGAAAAGGCTCAGGAATCGCTGTTCAATCTCGGCGGCGTCCTGCGCAATATCGGCAACGAAATCGGCGTAAACGGCCATACCGCGCCGGGAAAGGTGCAGGGAACGGACTACGAATCGAACTGGGAATTGTCGTTGGCCCGGGCCATCGCGGTTTCCAATGAACTCCGCCGTTCCGGCTACACCGAAACGATTACCTCCTACGGGTATGCCGATAGTTTATACTCCCAGTTGCCGGAAATGCCGGAAAGCGAACGCCGGGAATTGTCCCGGCGGATCGATATCGTGATCCGGCCGACGATTGCCGAAGAGTCGTAATGGTGCGGTGGGTGCGCAAAGCCTTTTGGATTTTGATTCCGGCGCTGTTGCTGGCTGGGCCGGCGGAGTCGGTCCGGGCCGAACAGATCACGGTGCGTGCCGCGCCGCATAAGGATTACGGCCGCATCGTCTTCAAATGGCCCGAACCGGTGCCGTTCGATGCCAAGATCGACGGCTCGCGATTGATCGTGACGTTCGGCGCGCCGATCGAGGCTTCCTACCGGAGCGTTACCCGGTCGCTGCAGAAGTATGTCGCTTCGGCCGCGGTCGGCCGAGACGGCCGCTCGGTGGTGTTCGCCTTGAAAGGCGACTTCGGCGTCCGCAGTTTTTATTCGGGCAGCGCCGTGGTCGTCGACGTGATGGACAAGGCGCCCGCCCGGACGGCGGCGCAACAACCCAAGGCCCGGCCCGAAGCCCGGGCCGCGGCCAAGGCGCCGGCATCAGCCGCGCCGAAAACCACGGGGGCGCCAGCGGAGGGTGTTCAAGCGGCGGGTCCGTCGATTCGGGTCCGTTCGGGCGTGCATGAGAAATACACCCGTCTGGTTTTCGATTGGCCGCGTAAGGTGGCGTACGACTTTGCCCGCCGGGGCGGGGCATCGACCCTGACGTTCAAGCAAAACGCGCGGATTCAATTGGGGCGCCTGGCGACGCGCCCGCCGAGCCGCGTGCAAGGCGTCGTGGCAACGCCGTCCGGTTCGTCGGTCACGGTGACGATCTCGACGTCGCCGA
>JAVJPD010000112.1:0-3308 GCA_040216475.1 Rhodospirillales bacterium | reverse complement strand
CCCGGATCGGCGCAGGCCCACGCGGCGTGGCCGATCTGTTCCCACAAATCGGCGGCCGGGATTTTCTTGACGACGTCGCCGGTGATCCGGCTGGTCAGGTGCCAGTCCTTATCCTCGCGGACGGCCGCGAGGAAATCGTCGGAAATCCGCACCGTATTGTTGGAATTCTGGCCCGAAACGGTCAGGTAGGCTTCGGAATCCCAATCCGTGTTGTAGACCGGGAAATCGATGGCGGTATAACCCTGGCGGGCGAACTCGATGACCCGCTGAACGTAGTTCTCCGGGATCATCATCTTGCGCGCCGCCAGCACGGCCTTTTTCAGGACCGGGTTCTTCTTGGGCGAGAACCGGTCCGCCTCGCCGAGGTCGGCGTGATGGCAGGCCTCGATGATGTCATTCAGATGGATATTCGTCAGCTTCGAGCCCGACACCAAGGCGGCAACCTTCTGCTCCTCGACCACCTTCCAATTGATGAAGGTCTCGATGTACGGGTCGTCGAGGTCGACCACCACCATCTTGGCGGCGCGGCGCGTGGTGCCGCCGGACTTGATCGCGCCGGCGGCGCGGTCGCCGATCTTGAGGAAGCTCATCAGGCCCGACGACTTGCCGCCGCCCGAGAGTGCCTCGTTCTCGCCGCGCACGGCGGAGAAGTTCGAGCCGGTGCCGCAGCCGTACTTCAACTGGCGAGCTTCGCGGATCCAGAGGTCCATGATGCCGCCTTCGTTGACCAGGTCGTCGTTGATGCTTTGGATGAAGCAGGCATGCGGCTGCGGGTGCTCGTAGGCCGACTCGGAGCGCACCAGTTTGCCGGTCTTGAAATCGACGTAGGAGTGGCCTTGCGCCGGGCCGTCGATGCCGTAGGCCCAATGCAGGCCGGTGTTGAACCATTGCGGCGAGTTCGGCGCGCCGGCCTGGGTGGCGAGGATGTACTGCATCTCGTCGAAGTAGGCTTGGGCGTCGTCCTCGGAGTCGAAATAGCCGCCTTTCCAGCCCCAGTAGGTCCAGCAGCCGGCAATCCGGTTGAAGGCCTGCTTGGCGCTGCTTTCGCTGCCGTAGCGTTCGTTCTTGGGGAGGTCTTTAAGGGCGTCCTCGTCGGGCACTTTGCGCCAGAGCCAGGAGGGAACGTCGTTTTCCTCGACGGCCTTAAGCTTCTTCGCGACCCCGGCCTTGCGGAAGTACTTCTGCGCCAGGACGTCACACGCCACCTGCGACCATTTTTTGGGCACCTCGAAGTTCTCCAGCTTGAAGACCACGGAGCCGTCCGGATTTCGGATCTCGCTCGAGGTGGTGCGGAAAACGATGTCGGCGAAAGGTGATTCCCCATGTTTGGTGTAGCGGCGCGAAATCCTCATTAGTTCCCCCAAAGACGTCGGTTGGTGTGTTGTTGCCCAGATCAGCTTTTTGTTTGAGTCCCCTAGAGAAATTCCCCGAGACCCCAGCCCCCTGATCCCCCCAGGGCTGGTGCGCTCCCCCTTGTGATAATTGGCCCATCGTCGCTTGAATCTACTAAATCGTGTGTCTAGAAACGGGGGGCGACGCAATTTCTAGGTGTCTCAAAAAGACCCCTCAGCGTCAACCCAGATTTTGTGGGTAGTAGATAGAAAAATTACTTGATCTAGTATTTTGCTTGAAATTATAGGTCCGACTTGAAGCGATTTTTGAACGAAGCGCATAGTCGGCCGAATGAGCGGGAAAGAGGGTTAGATGTTTTAAAACAGTAAATTAGACTCACGAATTAAACCTGGTTGTCACAATCGGTTTCGGCGTCTCGGTCGGGCGCCGAAATAATTTTTTGTCGAATCGCTTCGAACAGGTATCCCCCGGCGGACACAAAATCTGGATTTGGTGCCGCCGGTCTCATTGAAAAGAAACAGGTGTGACGGGAAAAGGTCCGGACATTTATGAATATCGTTCCCTTGGCGTCGGCTTTCGATTAAGGATGACCGGGCTACTTAAGGACGACCGGGATCGGTTGTCGGACATTCGATGGCGGAACGATGCATTTAGCGACCTTGATATATACGTGGCTGCGGGGCGAACTGGTCGGCGTGGATGAGTTCGGCAACCGCTATTATCACGCGCCATCGGACAAGCGGTATAACCGCGAGAAACGTTGGGTTCTTTATAAGGGGCGCGCCGAAGCCTCGATCGTGCCGCCGGAGTGGCATGCCTGGCTGCATCATTTATGCGATACGCCGTTGACCGAAAAAGCCGCTCTTTCCTACGCCTGGCAGAAGGAACACCAGCCCAACCTCACCGGCACGGCGGAGGCGTACCGGCCGCAAGGTCACGAATACAAAGGCGGCGTCCATGCGCCGTCCCGTGGAGATTATGAAGCCTGGCGGCCGGAATAACGGATGCCGGCGTTTAGGGCCGAGTAAGCGGTTACAATGAAAAACAGCGCCACCAAGGAAATCTTCGTCGGGATCGGCGTGCTGGCGGCTTTTGTCGCGGTGCTGCTGTATCTGTACGGCGGGCGAGCATTGACGGCGCAGGCCGCTTCCAAGGATTATCGCGTGAGCGCGGCCTTCAACAAGGTCGACGGCCTGATTCCGGGCGATGCCGTCCGGCTCGGCGGGGTCAAGATCGGCACCGTCGAAAAGCAGGAGCTCAGAAAGAATTTCCGGGCCGTGCTGACCTTCAAGATCAGCGGCAATGTCCGTTTGCCGACCGATACCTCCGCCGCCATTCATACCGACGGCCTGTTCGGCTCGAAATTCGTCGTTCTGGAGCCGGGCGGTTCGGAAAAGTATCTCCGGGACGGCGGCGAGATTTCCTTCACCCAGGACGCGGTCATCGTGACCGAACTGCTGGATTTGATCATTTCCCAGGGCAAGGCCAATCTGAAAAAATTGGAACAGCAGAAGAATGAGGAGAAGAAGCGATGACCGGACGCAATGCGATCGAAACCCTGCTCGGCGGCATCGTGCTGGCGGTCGCCGTCGTTTTCCTGTTCGTCGCTTTGAAATCGGCCGAGGTCGGTGGGGTGAAGGGCTACGAGATCAAGGCGATCTTTTATAAAATCGGGGGCCTGAGCAACGGCAGCGACGTGCGCATCAACGGCATCAAGGTGGGGACCGTGACCGATCGGCGGCTGAATCCCAAAACCTTCGACGCGGAGGTCCGGTTTTCGATCCTGCCGGACCTGAAGTTGCCCGACGACACGGTCGCGGTGATCGCGAGCGAGGGGCTGGTCGGCAATAAATACGTCCGCCTCGATCCCGGCCAATCGCAAAAGACCCTCGAGCCGGGCGGCGTGATCAAGAAAACCAAGGATTTCCGTTCATTGGAAGATCAGGTCGGCGAGA
>JAVJPD010000111.1:0-1486 GCA_040216475.1 Rhodospirillales bacterium | reverse complement strand
GACTCGTTGTGATGAAAAGTTTTCGGCTCCCTTCCTATATAAATCAATGACGGGGAAATTATTTCCTCGCCAACAAAACGAAAGGAGCAAATCCCATGCGAATGCGAAATCAGATACGGCCGCTTGCCGCGGCATTCATCTTCGCCGGTGTCCTTGCCGGTTGTCAGGGAACGATTGAACCTCAAGTCTCGGCAACGCCGAGCAGCGCCGACTGGTGCGCCGATTTCTACGACCTGAGCCCGGGCACCAAATCCTATGTCTCGTGCGTCGAAAACGGCGGCGAACCGTTCGCGGGACCCAAACTCGATTAGGATGCCGAAAAACAGGCGTCAGCCGCCGACGGCGCCGTCTAAACCGGCCTATCGCCCTTGATCATCAGGCGGTGCATCCGCCGGCGGTGTCCCTGATAATCCCCCATCGCGTAATGCTGGGTGCAGCGGTTATCCCAGATTGCCATCGAACCGACCCGCCATGCGAACCGGCAAAGAAATTCCGGGCGCATGGCGTGCTCGCGCAACGCATCGATGATCGCATCGGCCTCGGCCTCGCCGAAGCCTTGCAGGGTTTCCGTGTGCACGCTGATGTAGAGCGACTTACGCCCGGTTTCGGGGTGCGTGCGCACCAGCGGGTGCACCGCTTCGGTCGGGCGGTTATCGGGTTTTTCCTTGAGTTTCATGCCGGTCTTGCCGGCGTAGCGTTCGGCGCGCGGGGCGCCGCTGCGGCGCTTATAGTTGTCGCCCTTGTTCAACGCCCGGAGCGGGCCGATCAGCGCCTTCATCTCCTCCGATAGCGCCTCGTAAGCGGCGTACATATTGGCGAACTGCGTGTCGCCGCCGTGGGGCGGCACCTCCTTAGCATACAGCATGGATGCCTTGGCCGGTTGCTCGGTGAAGATCTGATCGGTGTGCCAGGAATTGCCGAAGGTGTAGGTGTCGCTCTCGGTTTTGAGGATCTCGAGGATTTCCGGGTGATCGTCGAGCCCTTTCATCAGCGGGTGCGTATGAATCGCGCCGAAACGCCGGGCGAAATCGAGGTATTGCTCGGGCGTGATCGTCTGCTCGCGGAAAAAAATCACCAGATGATCGAGCCAGGCGCGATAAATCTCGCCGAAGGTATCGTCATCGAGCCCGCGGGAGAGATCGACACCGAAAATCTCGGCGCCGAGCGCGCCCGCCAGGGGTTTTATCTCGATATGCCGATACGTTTGGGCGCTATCGAGCATCGCACCGAGGCCTAAAACGGCCGGTCCTTGCCGGCGATCACGCGATACAATTCGCGCTTCTGATTAAGATCGAAGTTCGGATAGGCCTTGTGCATGGCCTGACGGTTGTCCCAGATCAGCATGTCGCCGAGCCGCCATTGATGCTTGTAGACGAATTCGGGCTTGATCGCGGTGTCCAGAATGTCATGGATGAAATCCTGGCTTTCCTCCGGGCCCATCCGGTGAACGGCGGCAAGGCGATTTATTTCCACCAGGGCAAGGTCG
>JAVJPD010000110.1:0-3700 GCA_040216475.1 Rhodospirillales bacterium | reverse complement strand
ACTCGCCGATGTTCGGACACGCCGCTTCCTCGCAGACCGTGTGCAGGTTGTGGGTTTTGATCAGCTTCTTGGTTTCGGCATAGCCCTTCGAGGTCGGCGCCTTGACGCGAATCCACGGCGGCTTGCGCGGCGACGGGCTTTCCGGGTTCTTCGCCTTCTCGGGATGACGGAGGGGCTGTACGTCGGTCATGGCTTAAAAATGGATGGTGCGCCCGTAGGCGTCAAGGACCGCCTCGTGCATCATCTCCGAGAGCGTCGGGTGCGGGTAGACCGTATGCATCAGCTCGGCTTCCGTGGTTTCGAGCGTCATCGCCGCGGCGTAGCCCTGGATCAGCTCGGTCACCTCGGCGCCGATCATGTGCGCGCCCAGAAGCTCGCCGGTCCCGGCGTCGAACACGGTCTTGATGAAGCCCTCCGGCTCGCCCAAGGCAATCGCCTTGCCGTTGCCGATGAACGGGAATTTGCCGATCTTCACCTTGCGGCCCTGCTCTTTCGCCTTGGCCTCGGTCAGGCCGATGCTCGCGACCTGGGGCCGGCAATAGGTGCAGCCGGGAATGCGGGAAACCTTCAAGGGATGCACGTCCTTCACCCCGGCGATCTTCTCGACGCAGATGACGCCCTCGTGGCTGGCCTTGTGGGCGAGCCAGGGCGGCCCCGTGAGATCGCCGATGGCGTAAACGCCCGCCTCGCCGGTGCGCGACCACTCGTCGGTCACGACGTGGGTCTTCTCGACCTTGACCTTGGTGTTTTCCAGGCCGAGGTTCTCGACGTTGCCGACGATGCCGACCGCCAGGATCACCCGCTCGAAGGTTTTCTCCTGGGGCTTGCCGTCCTTGCCCGCGATCACCGCCGTGACCTCGTTCTTGCCCTTTTTCAGTTCCTTGACCTCGGTCTTGGTCAGGATTTTCATGCCCTGCTTCTCGAACGCCTTGTGGGCGAAGGCCGAGACCTCCTCGTCCTCGACCGGCAGGATGCGGTCCATGACCTCGACCACGGTCACGTCGGCGCCGAGGGTTCGGTAGAAACTCGCGAACTCGATGCCGATGGCGCCCGAGCCGATCACCAGGAGCGACTTCGGGAAGGTCTCCGGCACCATGGCTTCCCTGTAGGTCCAGATCAGCTTACCGTCCGGCTCCAGATTGGGGAGCGAACGCGCCCGCGCGCCGGTCGCCAGGATGATGTGCTTAGCCTGAAACGTGCCGACCGCCTTGCCGTCCTTCTCGACCGCGACCTTGCCGGAACCGGCCAGCTTGCCGGCGCCGTCGATCACGGTGACCTTGTTCTTCTTTAAAAGGAAACCGACGCCGGTCGTAAGCTGTTTGGCGACCTTTCTCGATCGTTCAACCACTTTCTTCAGATCGAACGATAAGCCTTTGACTTCCAGTCCGAATTCCTCGGCATGCTTGATGTTCTCGTAGACCTCGGCGGTGCGCAGCAAGGCCTTGGTCGGGATGCAGCCCCAGTTGAGACAGATGCCGCCCAAATGCTCACGCTCGACCACGGCAGTCTTGAGCCCGAGTTGGGCGGCCCGGATCGCGGTCACGTAACCGCCCGGTCCGGCCCCGATGACGATGACGTCGAAATTGGTTTCGGCAGTCTTTTCGGCCACTGTTCTCTCCTGAGCGCCGCCTTAAAGCAGCATGGTGAGCGGCTCTTCGATCAGCTTCTTGAAGGCGGCCATGTATTGTGCGCCGACGGCCCCGTCGACGATGCGATGATCGGCGGAGATCGTGCAGCTCATCACGGTCGCGATGGCCAACGCCCCATTCTTGACGACCGGGCGCTGCTCGCCCGTGCCGACGGCCAGGATCGCCGATTGCGGCGGATTGATGATGGCCGCGAAATCCTTCACCCCGTACATGCCCATGTTGGAGATCGTAAAGCCGCCGCCCTGGTATTCCTCGGGCATCAGCTTGCCTTGCTGGGCGCGCGCGGCCAGATCCTTCATTTCGTTTGAAACCTGCGCCAGGCCCTTGTTGTCGGCATCCCGGATCACCGGTGTGATCAGGCCCGATTTGGTCGCGACCGCGACGGAAACGTCGATGCGATGATACTTGCGGACGGTGTCGCCGTTCCAACTGGCGTTCACCGTCGGCACCTTGCGCATCGCCAAGGCCGCCGCGCGGATGATGAAGTCGTTGACCGACAGCTTATAGCCGCCGTCTCCTTCGCCGTTCTCCCCTTTTGGTGCCCGGTCGTTCAACTCCTTGCGCATGGCCAGCAGCGCGTCGATCTCGCAATCGACCGTGAGATAGAAATGCGGGATGGTCTGCTTGGATAGCGACAGGCGCTCGGCGATCACCTTGCGCATGGTCGAGACCGGCTCGTCGGTGTAGGCGCCCTCGGGCAGAACGGCGGGCGGCAACGAAGCCGCGCGCGGCGCGCCGGCCGGGGCTTGAGCCGGAGCCTGAGCCGGAGCGGCCTTCGGCGCGCCGCCTGCGAGGGCCGCGTCGATATCGCTTTTGACGATCCGCCCGTGCGGTCCGGAACCGGCGATTTGCGACAAATCGAACCCGGCCTGCTCGGCCATGCGCTTGGCAAGCGGACTCGCGAAAATGCGCTCGCCGTCGGCGGCGCTCCGTTGCGGCGGCGCCGGTTTCTCTTGCGGTTCGGCCCGCGGCGCCGGTTTCCGTTCTTGCTTGGCGGCGGGAGCTTCTTCTTCGGCAGCCGGTTTGGGGGCCGGCTTCTTATCCGGTTTCGGCGCGGTTTCGGCGCCCTCGAGGGCCGAGTCGTCCTCGCCTTCCTCCAGGATCAGGGCGATCGGCGTGTTGACGGCGACCCCTTCGGTGCCGGCGTCGATCAAAATCTTGCCCAGTTTACCTTCCTCGACCGCCTCGACCTCCATGGTCGCCTTATCGGTTTCGATCTCCGCCAGCACGTCGCCGCTCTGCACGTCGTCGCCGACCTGCTTGTGCCATTTGGCGAGGGTTCCCTCGGTCATCGTGGGCGAAAGCGCGGGCATGAGAACCTGTATCGGCATGATGAAGCGATTCCGGTCCTATTTGTAACAAACGGCTTTGGCGGCCTCGACGACGTCGTCGGCCTGCGGCAAAGCCAGCTTTTCGAGATTGGCGGCATAGGGCATCGGCACGTCGGCGCCGGAAACGCGGGTGATCGGCGCATCCAGATAATCGAACGCCTGCTCCATCATCTGCGCTGCGATCTCGGCACCGATACCGGCGAACGGCCAGCCTTCCTCGACACAGACGAGGCGGTTGGTCTTCTTGATCGACTCGGTGATCGTCGCGGTATCGAACGGGCGCAGGGAGCGCAGATTGATCACTTCCGCCTCGATGCCCTCTTCCGCAAGCTTCTCGGCGGCCTGCAGGGCCTTGCCGACGGTGATGGAAAACCCGACCAGGGTCACGTCGCCGCCCGCTCGCTCGATCTTGGCCTTGCCGATGGGGACGGTGAAATCGCTGTCGTCGGGCACTTCAGAACTCATGCCGTAAAGAATTTCGTTCTCGAGCATGATCACCGGGTTCCGATCGCGGATGGCGGATTTCAACAAGCCTTTCGCATCGGCCGCCGAATACGGGGCACAGACCTTGAGGCCGGGCACCTGGGCGTACCAGCTCGAATAATCCTGCGAGTGCTGCGCGGCGACCCGCGCGGCGGCGCCGTTAGGGCCGCGGAACACGATGGGACATCCCATCTGCCCGCCCGACATATACAGGGTCTTGGCCGCCGAGTTGATGAT
>JAVJPD010000109.1:0-5398 GCA_040216475.1 Rhodospirillales bacterium | reverse complement strand
CGGCATCGGCTGCCTGATCGCCTTGGCAAGCATCTGGTCGCGTCTTTTGAGCATGACCGTGCATGAGGACTTGGCCAAGGTGGAAGGGGTGAACGTGACCTTGGTCCGGCTGATTTATATGCTCTTGATCGCCGTGGTGGTCGCCGTCGGCATGAAGATCGTCGGCATGTTGTTGATCATTTCCATGTTGATCATTCCGGCGGCCGTGGCCCGGCGTTTCGCCGCGACGCCCGAACAGATGGCGGCGCTGGCCAGTCTGATCGGCATTATCGCCGTGGGCTTGGGGCTGATGTCGTCGTTGCGCTGGGACACGCCGGCGGGGCCGACCATCGTGGTGGTGGCGACGCTCTTGTTCTTCGTTTCGTTGATCGTACCGGCCTTACGATTCCGGCGAAGCTCCTAAGAAAAAATGCGTTACGATTGTCCCGCCGCCCAGTCGCCGACCTTGCGCAGAAACGCGAGGCAGGCGTCGACCTGCGACATCTCGATGAACTCGTTGGGTTGGTGCGCCTGCGCCGGGTGGCCGGGGCCGCACACGACGGCGGGGATGCCTGCTTCTTGAAATTGGCCGGCCTCGGACGCGAACGGCACCGAAATACACTGATTCTGTCCGCTCAACGCCAGCACGATTTCCTCCGCCGGCGAACCCGGTTTCGGAATCAGCGGCGGCGCCCGGTGGCGTTGCTCGGTGGTGATGGCGATCCGGGGGCCGTCATCGCCGCCGGCCGATCTCATCGCCGGCAACAGATCGTTTTCCACGTAGGCCCGTAGCCGGTTCGGCGCCTCGTCCGGATCGTCCTGCGGCAGCGAGCGGCAATCCCAATCGACGTAGCAATGCTCGGCGACGATGTTGGTGGCGGTGCCGCCGCGGATGCGCCCGACGTTGATGGTGGTGTGCGCCGGGTTGAACGGGTCGTATTCCTCGATGCCGGTGCGCTCGCGCATGTCCCCGGCGAGGTCTTCGAGGAAGGCGATACACTTGGCGGCGTGGGTGATGGCGTTGACGCCGCACGCGGGGATCGAGGAGTGTGCCGGCCTGCCGACGATGTGGGTCGTGTAGGAACGAACTTCCCGGTGGGCGTTCGCGACCTTCATCCCGGAGGGTTCGCCGATAACCGCGAGCAGCGGTTTCGGCAGGTCCTTCAGGAGCCGTTCGAGCAGGAAGGGCGCGCCGAGGCAACCGACTTCCTCGTCGTAGGAAAACGCAAAGTAAATCGGCACCTTCGGCGATTTCTCCAGGAACTCGGGCACCAGCGCCAGGGCCAGGGCGATGAAGCTCTTCATGTCCGAGGTGCCGCGGCCGTAAAGCTTGCCGTCTTTCTCGACGAGTTCGAACGGGTCCGTTTCCCAATTCTGGCCCTCGACCGGCACGACGTCCGTATGCCCCGACAGCACGATGCCGCCGGGTTTCAGAGGGCCGAGCGCGGCGATCAGGTTCGCCTTGGTCTTGTCGTCATTGAACACAAGCGTCGGTTCGATCCCGAAACTCTTGAGATAGTCGGCGACGTATTCGATCAGGGCGAGGTTCGATTTCGAGGAGATCGTATCGAAGCCGATCAGCCGGCGGATGCTTTCGATCGGCGTCAGGGGCGTATTCGCTGGGGAGGCTTTCGGCATGAGATCAACCGCGCCAGAAGGAACGGGTCATCAACACGATGACGGTGAACAGTTCGAGGCGGCCGAGCAACATGCCGGCGGCCATCATCCATTTTCCGAGATCGGGCAGGGATTGGAACGTGCTCGCGGGGCCGACCACGGGGCCCAGCGCGGGGCCGACGTTGGCGATCGCGGTCGCCGCCGAGGACACCGCCGAAAGAAAATCAAGCCCGACCATGCCGAGGCCGATCGCCAGCAGGGCGAAACTGACGCCGAACACGAAAAAGAAGCTGAGAACGGAGATGATGACCTCATCGGGAATCGGCCGGCGGTTATAATAGGGAATAAAGACGCCGTGCGGCTGCAGCAGGTGATGGATCTGCGTGCTCGCCGCCGCGTATAGAACCTGGAAGCGGAAAATCTTGATGCCGCAGGTGGTCGACCCGGCGCAGCCGCCGATGAACATGATGAAAAAGAATACCGGCAGGGCGAAGCTGCCCCACAGGCTGAAATCCGCCGTTGCGTAGCCGGTGCCGGTGATCACCGAGACGATGTTGAACGAGGCGAAGCGCAAGGCGCGGCCCGGATCGAGGCCGTTCACGTACCAAAGCCAACCGGCCGCCGCCAGCACCGCCAGCGTCACGATCGAGAGAAACCACTGGACCTGGGAATCGCTGAACAGAGCCTGCCCGTTGCCCTGCAGCAGTTTCAAGTACAGGATAAACGGCAGGCCGCCGACCAGCATGCCGACGGTCGCGATGACTTCGATGGTCGTATTGTTGAAGTGGCCGAGGGATGCGTCCGACGTGGAAAACCCGGCGGTGGCGATGGTCGTCATGGCATGGGCAACCGCCTCGAATCCGCTCATGCCGGCAAGCCAATAGGCGCCCGCGCACAACGTCGTCAATACGAGATAGATCACGCCGATGGCGCCCGCCACTTGGGCGGTGCGCGGCAGCGCCTTGTCCGATTGGTCCGTGGACTCCATGCGAAAAAGCTGCATGCCGCCGACCCGCAACATCGGGAACACGGCGATCGCGGTGACGATGATGCCGATCCCGCCGATCCATTGCAGCAGGGCGCGCCAGAGCAAAATACCCTTCGGCGCCGAGTCGAGCCCGGTGATGACCGTCGAGCCCGTGGTGGTGATGCCCGACATGGCCTCGAAAAAGGCATCGGTGAAACTCAGCTTGAGATCGCATAACATGAATGGGATGGAGGCGAACAGCGTCATCGCGATCCAACTGAAGGTCGTCATGAGGAAGGCTTGGCGCGTCGAAAGCCGGGTGCGCGGCGTACGCGAGGTCAGGGTCATGGCGACGCCGACGAACAGGGTCATCGACGCGGAGACGATGAAGATCTGCCAATCGTCGTGGCCGGTCAAGGCGTCGACGATGGCCGGTAACGTCATGACGATCGCCAGTGCGGTCAGCATGACGCCGATTACGACGAATATGGGTCTGTAATCGGTCACCGACTCAGTCTCCGTTTACCGCCGTTGCCGTCCTTGCGATGCGGTTGCTCATGGATTCGATCGAAATGATAAAATGCGGCGTTTCAGCCGGTCAAACGAAGTCGATGTCGCCGCCGGAAGGGCTTCCGATCATGGCAAGAAACTCGCGGCGCGTCGATTCATTATCCCGGAAGGCGCCGAGCATGCGGCTGGTGACCATGGTGACGCCGCGCTTGTGAACGCCGCGGGTCGTCATGCATTGGTGAGCGGCTTCGATCACGACGGCGACGCCGTAAGGCTGTAGCACTTCGTCGATGGCGTTCGCGACCTGCGCCGTCATCTTTTCCTGAATCTGCAAACGTTTGGCGTAGGCGACGACGAGCCGGGCCAATTTGCTGATTCCGACGACGCGCCTGCGCGGCAGATAGGCGACATGAGCCTTGCCGATGATCGGTGCCATGTGATGTTCGCAGTGGGATTCAAAACGGATGTTCCGGAGCAGAACCATTTCGTCGTAGCCTTCGACCTCTTCGAAGGTGCGTTTCAGGATATCCTCGGGTTCGGCCTCGTAGCCTTCGAAGAATTCCCGGTAGGATTCGACGACCCGAGCGGGCGTGTCCCGGAGCCCTTCGCGGTCGGGATCGTCGCCGGCCCAAAGGATCAACGTTCGGACGGCCTCCTCGGCTTGTTCGCGGGTCGGCCGGGCAGCGGCCTTGTCTTTCACAACGCTGAGAGGGTTTTGCTTATCCACGGCGTTCTCCGTTCCATAGTCTTTATTGCTCGAAAGCCATTATGGACCAAAAGGCGGAGCCCTGCCTATATGGGCGTTGAAAATCAAGAATAAGCCCCGGAAAACGGGGTTTGAGCGCCCGGTGTGCCGATTAATGCAACTGGCGTTTCTGATGCGGGCTGTCAAGCGAGAACGCGGGAACCTTGGCATCGAATTCCTCGCCGTCTTCCGCGATCATCTGATAGGCCCCGACCATGAAACCCGACGGCGTAGGTAGGGGGGTGCCGCTGGTGTATTCGAACGACTCGCCCGGCGCGAGCACCGGCTGCTCGCCGACGACGCCTTCGCCCCGAACCTCCTGGCTGTTGCCGGTTTCGTCGGTAATCGACCAAAATCGGTTGAGCAGTTTAACCGTCCGGTTGCCGTTGTTTTCGATGCGGACGTGATAGGCCCAGACATACAGATTGTCGTCCGGTGACGATTGATCGTCCAGATAATAGGCCCGCACCTGGATCGTGATGGCCCGGGTCGTTTCGGTAAAATACGGCGTTTCCTGCCCGCCTTGGTTCAGCACGAATGCCTCTTTGCAATGAAGAAAAGAATTGCCCGTCGTTCGACGGTCGAAATGTCGATGATTTTCGGCACGGTTTCAAGTCATCAATTGCGGCAATTTTTCCCCGGACGGCGCGAATTAAATATTCGGTGCCGGGCCGACGATGATCTCGACGCGCCGGTTGCGCGACTCCGGCGAGCCGTCGGGCGTGGCGATCCGCGGGCGATTTTGGCCGAATGCCTCGATGTCGATTTGTTCGGCCGGCACGCCGCGTTCGAGAAACGCCCGGCGCACGGCCTCGACCCGTTGATGGGACAGCGTCAGATTATACGCCGGCGGACCGGACGCATCGGCGTGGCCGGTGGCGAAAACGCGAATTTGTTCGCCGCGCCGGGCGATGGCAACGGCGGCATCGAGGGCCTTTTCGGATTCCGCGCTCAACCGGCTGCTGTCGAAATCGAACAGAACAACGAAAGCCTGCGTTTCGACGGCGGCGGCGTTGCGGTCGATCTTAACGTTGGATTGAATGATCGATCCTTGCGGCATCGGCGGCGTACCGTCTTCGAATTTGGCGGCGAAGGGGGTCGTGGGGGCGTGTTTAGCCAGGACCGGCAGATGATCCGGCCGTCCGGCGCGCGAATCGGATTCGGCGAACGGCATGTGATCGAGAGTCAGGACGGCGAACTCGGCAAGTAAAAATCCGGCAAGAATGAGCATGCGCGGCAATGTCATGAGGCGGCCTCGTTTCTTGGACCGTTCGGTCGTTTCCCTAAAAGCGTTGGATTTCGAGGCTAAAAACGATTTGTGGCTAAATTGCGTCGAAACCGGAGGCAGCCGATAATTAAACTACAGAACGAAAAGTGTGATATTTTGGCAACATTCCGGCATTAATATACGCGGGGTCTAGCCGAGGGACATATTTCATCTTAGGCTCAGCGCAATATCATAACAATGAACGGCCCCTGAAGGGATTTCTTGATCATGCTGAAGTACCGTCTTGCCTACGTTTTTGCGTTCGTTTTGGCCTTGTCGTTCGCCGTCCCGTCGGCCGCGCAAGCCGGCGAGG
>JAVJPD010000108.1:0-2858 GCA_040216475.1 Rhodospirillales bacterium | reverse complement strand
ATCTGTTTCGTGCCGAACGGATCGTATGCCGACGTTGTCGCCAAGCTGCGCCCGGGCGCGATCGATCCCGGCGAGATCGTGGATTTGTCGGGCGCCGTGCTCGGCCGGCATGACGGCATCATCAACTTCACCGTCGGCCAGCGCCGCGGCCTCGGCATCGCGCACGAAGAACCGCTGTATGTGGTGCGCCTCGATCCGGCGGCGCGGCGGGTGATCGTCGGCCCCAAGGAGGCACTGCTCGACACGCGCCTTCGGGTGCGCGATCTCAACTGGCTCGGCGATGCGCCGCTGCCGGGTGAGGGGTTGCCGGTCTCGGTCAAGCTGCGCTCGGCCCAGGCGCCGGTTGCGGCGCGGGCATTGCCGCTTGGTGGTGATAACATCGAAGTTGTCCTCGACGAGCCTTGCGCCGGCATCGCGCCGGGGCAGGCGTGCGTGATGTACGAGGGCGAGCGCGTGCTCGGCGGCGGCTGGATCGTGCGCGACGCGGCCCGGGCGCAAGCGGCATGACGCGCGGTTAGCGGACCCCCGATGAGCGTTTCCCTCACCTTCCTCGGCGCCGTCGGCACGGTGACCGGCTCGAAATATCTGATCGAGGCTGCGAACAAGAAGGTCCTTATCGATTGCGGGCTGTTCCAGGGATTCAAGCAGTTGCGCCTGCGCAACTGGAGCCCGCCGCCGGTTAATCCTTCATCGGTCGACGCGGTGGTGCTCACTCACGCCCACATCGACCATTCGGGCTACTTGCCGCTGTTCGTCAAGAACGGCTTCCGGGGGAAGGTGTACTGCACGCCGCCGACGCGCGATCTATGCCGCATCTTGTTGACCGACAGCGGCCATCTGCACGAACGCGATGCCGAGTTCGCCAACAAGCACGGCTTCTCCAAACACCGTCCGGCCCTGCCGCTCTATACCGAGGAAGACGCCAAGAAATCCCTAAAGCATTTTCGTGCCGTCGAATTCGGGCATACGTTCGAGTTGGAACACGATCTCGCGTTCCGCTTCCTGCCGGCCGGGCACATTCTCGGCGCGGCCTGTGTTTCCTTGAGCGTCGGCGGCACGTCGATCCTGTTTTCGGGCGATCTCGGGCGATCCGGCAGTTTGACCATGCCGGAGCCCGCCACCGTGAAGCAGGCCGATTACCAGATCGTTGAATCCACCTAAGGCGACCTCCGTCACGAAGCAATCGACCCCTAGGTCAAGCTGACCGAGATCATCAACCGCACGGCCGAACGCGGCGGCACGGTGCTGATCCCCGCGTTTGCGGTCGGACGCGCCCAGGAGCTGCTTTATCATCTGCATCGTTTGAAGGCGGGAAAGCGGATTCCCGATTTGCCGGTCTATCTCGACAGCCCGATGGCGATCAGCGCGACCGAGATTTTCTGCCGCCACGTGGATGCGCACAAGCTGACGAGCGGGCAGTGCCGGGACGCCTTCGACGTCGCCCGATACGTGCAGAGCCCGGAGGAATCGAAGGCGATCGATCGCAACGCGATGCCGAAGATCATCGTTTCGGCGAGCGGCATGGCGACCGGCGGGCGAGTGCTGCATCATCTCAAGCACTTCGCGAACGATGCCCGCAATACGATTCTGTTTTCGGGCTATCAGGCCGGGGGCACCCGCGGCGCGGCGATGACGGCGGGGGCGGAAACGGTCAAAATTCACGGCGCCTATATTCCGGTCAGGGCCGAGGTCGACAACCTGTCGATGCTCTCGGCTCATGCCGATTGCGACGAGATTATGGGATGGCTGGGCCATTTCCGGGAACCGCCGCGCCTGACCTTCATCACCCATGGCGAGCCGCCGGCGGCCGATGCGCTGCGCCATCGTATCGAGGAGGAACTCGGCTGGCTTTGCCGGGTACCCGAATACAAGGACACGGCGACGCTCGGATAGAGCGCCGCCGTGTTCGTGATGTCTTATTCGTGCCGGCTTTTCATTTCGTTATCGACGCTGCCGATATCGTCCTCGAGACGCTTGCGGTCCCGCTTTTCCTGTTTTTGCTTAAGGCTTTCGGCTTTTTTTGCGGCCTTGGCCTTTTCGCGTTCGAAGCGGTCGTGTCGATAGTTCGGTTTACGGGGCATATGATCCGTTCCGTTTGTGTTTGAAAGAAACGTCGTCCTTTCGGTTAGGCGGCTTGCCGCACCCGGGAGGGACGATTCCGCCGTCTTTTCTTATGGGGCCGGGGTGCTTGATGGTTTCGCGGCGCCGGCCGGGCGCCATTATCGGCCGGCGTTTCGCCGATGACCGTGAGACGGCATTTCGTCAGCTTTTCGATGTCGCGCAGAAAGGCGCGTTCGCTCGGGTCGCAGAACGAAAACGCGATGCCGGAAGCGCCGGCGCGCGCGGTGCGGCCGATCCGGTGCACGTAGCTTTCCGGAACGTTGGGCAGTTCGTAGTTGATGACGTGGGACACGTGCTCGACGTCGATGCCGCGCGCGGCGATGTCGGTGGCGACGAGAACGCGGGCCTGGCCGCTGCGGAAGCGTTCGAGCGCGCGTTGGCGCGCCCCCTGGGATTTGTTGCCGTGGATCGCTTCGGCGCTCACCCCGGCTTTGTCGAGGTGCTCGGCAACGCGGTTGGCGCGGTGTTTCGTCTTGGCGAATACCAGCACCCGCGACAGCGCCGGGTTCTTGAGAACGTCGGCCAGCAGGGCGCGTTTCTCGTCGGCCTTGACGAAATAGACGCTTTGTTCGATCCGTTCGACGGTCGTCGATTCGGGGGTGACTTCGACACGCAGGGGACCGTTCAGGATCTTGCCGGCGAGGCGGACGACGTCCTGCGGCATGGACGCCGAGAAGAACAGCGTTGGGCGCTGTTTCGGCACTGCCGCGATGATCTTTTCGACGTCGCGCACGAAG
>JAVJPD010000107.1:0-5815 GCA_040216475.1 Rhodospirillales bacterium | reverse complement strand
CCTCGCTCAACATGGCCGCGCTGCCCGTCATTGCGGAAGCCGCGAATTTGGTCACGGCGATCAGGCTGTTTCCGGCCAAAGCCGCGAAAATAACTTTTCTTGAAGCCGGGTTTGCCATGACGATTACGAACGATACGATACGAAACGGTGCGGAACGGTGCGAAATTTCAGGAATTGAGGGGTTACGCCGGGGTTTTATTAGTCATACAATTTCACGACAGTACCATAAATAAATCGGGTATAGCCGCGGAGTGACGAATTTCGGACTTCCGCAAATATCGCAGTCGAGGGGGCTTTTATGAGCAAGGACGGCTTGCATACGGTTACCACGCAGATTTTCATCGCCATGATCGCCGGGCTCATCACCGGGATCGCGCTGTATTTCATCCTGCCTCACGCGCCCTTCATCAAGGACTATCTCGTCGACGGCCTTTTGGCCATGGTCGGCGCAATTTTCGTCGCCGCGCTCAAGATGCTCGTCGTGCCGCTGGTTTTCGTTTCCCTGGTCTGCGGCGTCACGTCTTTGGCCGATATCCGTTCGGTCGGCCGTATCGGCGGCAAGTCGATCGTCTTTTACCTGGTCACCACCGCCATCGCGATCACCATCGCGTTGATTTTGGCGGTCGCGGTTTCGCCGGGCGAAGGCATCAAGGCCGAGGAACTGGCCAAGACGGTCACGGTCAAGGAGGCGCCCTCCTTCGTACAGGTCGTCATCAACATGGTGCCGAAGAATCCGGTGGAGGCGCTGGCCAAGGGCGAGATGCTGCAGATCATCGTGTTCTCGATCATTTTCGGCCTCGCCATTACCCTGGCCGGCGAACGGGGCCGCAAAATCTCGGAAATTTTCGACAGCGCCAATGAGATCGTGATGCAGATGGTCGTGATCGTGATGAAACTCGCGCCGTACGGCGTATTTTGCCTGATCGCCAAGACGTTCTCGGAACTCGGCTTCGCCATCATCCTGCCGCTGGCAAAGTATTTTTTCCTCGTCATCGCCGCGTTGGCAATTCACGCCTCGCTGGTTTACGGCTCGCTCCTGAAGGTCTTCACCGGACTGAATCCGTTGATGTTCTACCGGAAGATGCGAACGCCGCAGTTGTTCGCCTTCAGTACCGCAAGCAGTAACGCGACGATCCCCATCAGCCTGGAAACGGCGGAACACCGACTCGGCGCCAGCAACAAAGTCGCCTCCTTCACCATTCCCTTGGGCGCCACCATCAATATGGACGGCACCGCCATCATGCAGGGCGTCGCGACCGTGTTCCTCGCCAATGTTTACGCCGTCAACCTCGGTCTCGGCGATTACGTCGCCATCATTCTGACCGCGACGCTCGCTTCGATCGGCACCGCCGGGGTGCCCGGCGTCGGCCTGATCATGCTGGCGATGGTGCTGCGCCAGGTCGGCATCCCGGTCGAGGGGATTGCCCTCATCGTCGGCGTCGACCGGCTGCTTGACATGCTGCGCACCGCCGTGAACATCACGGGCGATGCCGCCGTCACCTGTATCGTCGCGAAATCGGAAAAGGAACTCGACGTGGAGCGATTCAACGACCCCGATGCCGGAGAGATCAGAACCGAATCCTGAGAAGATTGCCCCGACTTGAGATGCATCAAGGCGCCGCAAAGATTCCCGGGTAAGGTTCCCGCAAACGGACAACTGTAGAGAAAGCCCGCAAGCCCCGATTGAGACCATGGCCGACCAAGCTCCGAAAAGACATCCGCTCGAAATACTCCATCCCCGTTCGCTGAAACACCTGAGCAAACATCTCCAGGCTCTGGTCCGCAATCGCCTGTGGCTTCAGGTCGTCATCGGCATGATTCTCGGCTTGGGCATCGGCATCGTTCTCGGCCCGTCAGTCGGCTGGGCTCCTCACGATCTGGCCATTACCATCGGCAACTGGCTGGCATTGCCGGGCCAACTCTTCCTATCCTTGATTCAGATGATCGTTATTCCGTTGATCTTCGCGTCGATCATCCGCGGGCTCGCGCCGACTGAAAATCTCGATCAACAGCTCAAAATCGGTTTGCGCGTCGTGCTGTACTTCCTGATCACCACGGCCTTGGCCATCGTGATCGGCCTCGCCGTCGCCCTGCTTCTGAAGCCCGGACAATTTATCGACAGCCAGACCGTCCAGGCGGCGATGAGCATGTCTCCGCCCGCCGCCGCCGATGCCGCGGCACCGCCCGATCTCAGCCTGTCGAAACTGCCCAAACAGGTGCTGACCCTGCTGCCGTCCAACCCGCTGAGCTCCATGGTCGAAGCCGACATGCTGCGTATCGTCATCTTCGCCATGGTGGTCGGCATCGCGCTCGTCATGATGGCGCCGCGCCAGGCCCGTCCTCTGCTCGACCTGATGGGGTCCCTCCAAGAAGTCTGCATGACGGTGGTGCGTTGGGCGATGCTGTTGGCGCCGTTGGCCGTGTTCGGCCTGACCGCGCAACTGACGGCCAAGATCGGCCTCGAGGCGCTGCTCGGCATGGCCGCCTACGTCGGCAGCGTGCTTCTCGCCTTGCTGATATTGTTCGGCGTTTATCTCCTGATCCTGTATCTCGCGGCACGGCA
Organism: Rhodospirillales bacterium; assembly: GCA_040216475.1. Lineage (GTDB taxonomy): Bacteria > Pseudomonadota > Alphaproteobacteria > Rhodospirillales > CALINB01 > CALINB01. Next base: position 3,252 of record JAVJPD010000107.1, on the reverse strand, counting down.
ATCGCCATCCTATTTCCTGCGCTCGACACGCGAACTTCTATTGCTCGCATTCTCGACTTCGAGCTCGGCCGCCGTCATGCCGCTGTCCATCAAGACCTGCGAAGAGAAACTCCACGTGCGGCCTTCCGTCAGCCAGTTCGTCATTCCGCTCGGCGCCACGGTCAATATGAACGGCACCGCGCTCTATCAAGGCGTGGCCGCGATCTTCCTGGCTCAAGTCTTCGGCATCGATATCGGCACCGGCGGCCTGCTGCTCGTCATCATCACCGCCGTTGGCGCTTCCATCGGCGCGCCGGCCGCGCCCGGCGTCGGCATGGTGATCCTCGCCATGGTGCTCGGCTCCGTCGGCATTCCGCCCGCCGGCATCGCTCTCGTCATGGGTGTCGACCGTATCCTGGACATGAGCCGGACGGTCATCAACGTCAGCGGCGACATCGTCGCGGCAGTGCTGATGGATCGCTGGGTCGGCGGCCCTCAATCGAAATCCGACGAACGTCATGCCGAAGCCGAACGCGAAAGACAGCGCGAGGCCAGCGGCGTCGACGTCATCATCGCCAACAATCGGAAAAGTCAAATTTAAGGCTTAAATCTTCGGTGGGAAGTTTTCCCTGGCGAAGGCGACCCGGTCGGCCAGGCTCGACAGCTTGTCGATGTTCGCCTTGATCAACTCCAGGCGGTTGTTCAGACCCTCGCCGTTCGCGATCTGAATGTTCAATCCGGGCCGCGCGTTCAGTTCGAGCATGAGCGGGCCGCGTTCGCTGTCGAGAACCAGATCGATGCCCTGATAGCCGAGCCCGGTCATTTCGAAGGACTGCGCCGCGATCTCCAGCAGCTTGTCCCAATTCGGAATCTGCACGCCGCGCACCGGCGCGCCGGTATCGGGATGCTCCTCGACGATGGAATTCTTCAAGACGGCGGACAGGGTCTTGCCCGTGCGCATGTCGACGCCGGCACCGATGCAGCCCTGGTGCAGGTTGGCCCGCCCGCCCGACATCCGGGTCGGCAGACGGACCATCGCCATGACCGGCACGCCGAGGAACACGATGATACGCACGTCCGGCACGCCCTGATAGGCGATCCTCTCGAATACGGGATCGAACTTCACCCGGTACTCGATCAGCGCCTTGTCGTCCTGGCCGCCGAGGCTGTAAATGCCGCTCAGGATGTTATGGACGTGGAAACGAATATCCTCAATGTCCATCAGCCTGCCGTTGGCAAGACGGAACAAGCCGTGGCCACGCCCGACGAAAACCAAGATGCCGTCGCCGCCGCTGCCCTGCGCCGGTTTGATGACGAAATCGTTGTAGGGGTCGATGATTTGATCGATGGCATCGACCTGATGCGGGTCCTCGATCAGACCGTAGAGTGTCGGCACCGCCATCCCGATCTTCTGAGCGATCTGCTTGGTCAATACCTTGTCGTCGACCAGGGGATAGTTCTTCCGCTCATTGTAAACGAGCTGATAAAGCGCGTTACGGCCGTTAAGGCCGAGAACGCCGGCTTGCTTCAGCCTGCGGGCGAGCTCCAGCATCAGCCCCCCTGTGCCGGGGGTTGTGCCGGGGGCTGCGCCGGGGGTTGGGTCGTCGTTTTCGCCTGCCGGTCGAGGATCGCCTTGAAACGCGGCAGATCGAGCAGCCGATAACCGGAATACCGGCCGAGCAGCAACACCAGCGCCAAAATAACCAACAGCATCTCGGGAAAAATGAAAAACAGATGCTCGCCGTAAGGGTTGATCATGATGAAATGGCACAATGCCGCGACCATCAAACTGCCGATGCCTTGTTTCAAGGATTCGGCCGCTCCGCGCTCGTCCCACACGACCGACATACGCTCGACCGTCATGGTCAGGATCACCATCGGGAACAGCGATACCGACAAGCCCCGCGGCAGATTCAAAAGATTGCTGACGATACTGATCGACATCATCGTCAGCACGATCACGATCACGACGGCGGCCAATCGCGGCACCAGAAGCAGTTTGAGGCGCTCCATGTAAACCCGGATGCCGAGGCCGATCGCCACGACCAGGGAGAACAAGGTCACGCCCCAAATAAGCTGGGTTTCCCGGAATGCCAAAGCGATCAGAACCGGCATGAAGGTGCCGAACGTCCGAATGCCGATCATGTTGCGCAGAAATACCAGGATCAAAACACCCAACGGGATCGTCAACAGCACGCGGTACACGTGCTGGGTGCTGAGCGGCAGATCGAACAGCGAAAACCGGAACGTTTTGCCTTCCTCCGGCGCCAACCCCGAACTGAGCGCCGTAAACAACGCCCTTTCCGTTCCGGCGCTAATCGCGATCTCGGCACGCTTACGGTTGCCGCCCTCCATCCGTGTCAACGGCAATTCTCCCCGCCACCAGGGAAAATAGTTCTCGGGCAAATCCGGCGACACCGTGTCCGTCAACAGGCTGCGCCAACCGCCGTCGACATAAATCTCGAGCCAATGGATGGTCTGCACCTTGCGCTGCCGATCGACGAGCTTGATGCCGTTCACCGAACGCGCGCCGATGCCGGCCAATTGCAGGATACCCGCCGCGGCCCGCGCCTTCGCGCCGCTACCCCGACCGTTGCCCAACAGCACCTTGGCATTGCCGCTCAAGGGGCTGGCATTGAACCGTTGCAAAATATCGGCCGCCAAGGTCAACGAATCGGCGGATTTACGGTGAGCATCCGTCAAAATGGCCTGCGCGGCGGCCAGCTTCGCGCCGGCCCAGGTCGGCCGCTCGGCCGACGGTTTGGCGGCTTTCGCCTTGACGTTGCGCGAGTCCGCCGACTGCACGGTGAACCGGTAAAAAACGGCTTGCTTGCCCGTCGCCTTTCGGGTCGACAAGGTCACCTGCCTGTTGCTGTCGTTCATCGACGCCAACATGCCGTAACCGCCGGCGATGAAGTTCTGATCGATGATGGTGAATCGCCGGCTGTTATTTGCCGAGAACAGATGCACCTTCGCCGGTTTGCCGGTGCCCTCGAAGGTCACCTGCAACTCGACGTTCCATACCTTGACGATCTGCTCGGGAATAATCGGAAGGTCCTTGACGAATGCCTTATACAGAAACCCGCCGATACCGATCAGAAACAAAACGGCGGCAAGGACATAAAGGTGTTTGTTTTTCATTTTCCTTTATAGGCTCCCTTTCCCGAAACATTCGGGATCGCCCTTGATACGGCTCAGCGGCACGATTTTATTTCCGATATCCGTTTGCGAACAATTCGGCGCGGCAATGTTCTTCGCCGCCGGATCGACCAG